>CAZLUY010000145.1:0-4838 GCA_964562785.1 uncultured Limnohabitans sp.
TCTCTCCTGCCCTGACAGATGAATTGGCATTTAAAGCAAGGCGCGGAGATGAAATTTTCACCTACTATCCCTGGATGTCGCCTGACTCGGCTTATAGATCGGCAGCCAAATGGTATCCAACATTAAGAGCCCATGCCATACCAGGCGGCGCGGTGAAACGAGAGGTATATGAAAAACTAGTTAATGAAACTCTGGATCGTCTTCGCGAAAACTTACCCTATGACGGCTTATTCTTTGATATCCACGGTGCCATGAGCGTAGTTGGATTGGATGATCCGGAAGGAGATTTTATTACTCGTGTTCGAGAAGTTGTGGGTTATGAGACCTTGATTTCCACATCAATGGATTTACATGGCAATGTTTCTAAAGTTCTAGCTGAGAATTCAGACCTAATCACCTGTTACCGAATGGCTCCTCATGAGGATGCACTAGAGTCAAAAAAGCGAGCGGTGACAAATCTTTTGGATCGCTTAGCATCCGGTAAAGGTAAGCCTAAGTACAAAGCCTGGATTCCTGTGCCCATTCTACTTCCTGGTGAAAAGACAAGTACTCGAATTGAACCGGGCAAAGGCCTGTATGCCAAAGTCCCAGATGTTGAAAAACTGGACGGGGTAATTGATGCAGCCATCTGGATGGGCTATCCCTGGGCGGATGAACCTAGAAACCATGGAGTAATCATGGTTACTGGAGATAACCAAGAAGAAGTAGCTGATGGGGCTAAAATGTTGGCTCAAAGCTTTTGGGACGTCAGAAATGAATTTGAATTTGTAGCCCCTGTGGCTAGTCTGGATGAGAGCCTGGCTTTGGCTCTTGATAGCAAAGAGAAGCCATATATGATCAGTGACATGGGTGACAACCCAACTGCTGGCGGCGCAGGAGATGTAACCTGGACCTTAAATGAGCTTTTGAAAAGAAAAGAATTCCAATCGGAAAGTGGTCCAACCCTTATCTACGCCTCCATTCCTGGTCCCGACTTTATAGAAAAAGGACTTGAATCGGGAGTTGGAGCAAAAGTCAAAGGCTATGTCGGAGCTGAGGTGGATGATCGCTTTGCTCCTCCTCTATTGATTGAAGGCGAGATTCTTTCCATCCTGGAAGGAGACATTGATGCTGATGTAGAAATGGTTGTAAAAGTTGGGTCTTTACACATCATCGTCACCAAACGAAGAAAACCATATCATCAGGAAGAGGACTTTACTAACCTGGGTCTTGACCCAAGAAATGCAGACATAGTGATGGTGAAAATCGGATATCTGGTGCCAGAACTATATAACATGCGCAAAGGCTGGATAATGGCGTTGACCCCCGGCGGTGTGGATCAGGATTTGGAAAGGCTAGACTTTAAAAGACTCCAAAGACCAATTTATCCCTTGGATAAGGACATGGTAGATCCGGATTTAAGTGTGAGGTGGATTAAGCTATCAGGTTCCTGATGGCTTAAACTACTTTGAGCTTCAGCTCACCATAGGTTTTAATCACCTTCACATCAAAATACTCATTGATAAAGTGCTTGCAGTGATTTTCAGCCCATTCGGCTCGGCCATCAGTATCAAAAAGAATGGTCATTCGAAGCATGGTTTTTACATACTGCTCATGCTCGCCTAGTCTCTTGACATTAGTAATAAAGGCAGCTTCCCATTCTTCTTTAAACGCATCAAAATGTGAGCGGCCGTCGAAAAGAATTTCAAGCTGATTATCCTTATTCTTGAAGCGATAAATCCCACAGAGCTGTCTGTAGATCATTCGAAGCCTATCCGTTGGATATTCGAATGAATCAAGAATTTCCCCATAGGTTTCATCCATCAAACGAAGAGGATTGTATAGGTAGGTATAGGATCGCTTAAGTTCGTAGATCATTTGCTCCATCAGCTCCTCCTCCATGGCAAATTGTGCCTGGCGCAGAATATAATTTTTATCTAATGGAAAAATCTTCTCGATCATAGCTTGAATCCTAGGTCAAAAGTAGAAAATATTTAGGATCAGAACGAATGGAAAAGGAACAATTATATACCCGATTTTATCTATTTCAAAATTGAAAAGAATACGGTCTTAACCCCAGGCAGGTACTTACCAGTCTGGGGTTACTTTAGGTTGATATGCTTCCATCTTATCAAGCAATTCTTTCGGATCATCTGAGACGATTAGACTTTGGCCTAAATCTCCATACATAAACCCTTCGTTGGTCGCGTGATCCAAAAAGGACAAGAGCTGATCATAGTAACCGTTGACATTGTACAAAGCCAAGGGCTTTTGGATATAGTGTAACTGATTAAGTGTCATGATCTCAAAAAGCTCTTCAAGGGTTCCAATCCCTCCCGGCATCGCAATAAATCCATCTCCCTTTTCTGCCATTAACCATTTTCTATCCCTCATGGTCTCCACGATAATCAGCTCTGTGCAACCATTATGAGCTACTTCTCGGTCCACAAGTTTTTGTGGGATGATGCCAATAACCTCTTTTTCATTTTGAAGCATTTCATCGGCTATCACCCCCATAAGACCGACATGCCCTGCCCCATAGACAAGAGCATAATCACGCGCCACCATTTCAATCGCTAGTTTCTTTACCTCTTTTGCAAAAATGGGATTTTCGCCTGATCTGGAGCCGCAGTATACTGTAACCTTCTTCATAAAATGAGTGAAATTTCTTAACCCAAATGACTTAGGGCTTAAGCGAAATTATGGTTTTATTTGGGGGATGAAAATCTGCTTCGCAACTAATAACAAAAAGAAAATAGAGGAGGTCAAAGCGGCCCTTCAAGGCTCCTTTGAAATACTCTCTCTTAAAGAAATTGGATGTGAAGAGGAATTACCAGAAACAGGAAACACCCTGGATCACAATGCCTTTCAAAAGGCACGCTATGTTAGAGATAATTATGGCATGGATTGCTTCGCCGACGACACTGGTCTGGAAGTAAATAGTCTAAATGGCGAGCCTG
This sequence comes from uncultured Limnohabitans sp., assembly GCA_964562785.1. Classification (GTDB taxonomy): domain Bacteria; phylum Bacteroidota; class Bacteroidia; order Cytophagales; family Cyclobacteriaceae; genus Algoriphagus. The sequence goes on from CAZLUY010000145.1 coordinate 2,940, forward strand.
GTGTTTATTCTGGAAGATATGCAGGTGAGCCCAGATCAGATGAAAGGAACATTGACAAGCTCTTGAGAGTCCTTGATGGGAATATTGATCGCAAAGCACGATTCAGAACTGTGATGGCACTTCTGTTGGAAGGCCAGGAACACTCCTTTGAAGGGATAGTAGAGGGTGAGATTCTAAATGAGCGAACTGGAGAGGGAGGCTTTGGCTATGACCCGATATTCCAGCCAGATGGTGAGACCAGATCATTTGCAGAAATGAGTATGGAAGAAAAAAACATAATTAGTCATCGAGGTAGGGCTTTAGCAAAACTGGTGGAATTTTTATCAAGACCTTAATATGAACAAGCCATACACAGTTGGAATCACAGGTGGATCAGGTTCTGGAAAGACCCTTTTCCTTGATAAGCTAATCGATAGTTTTAAGCCCGAAGATGTCTGTCTTATTTCTCAGGACAACTACTATAAAGAAATTCATCTTCAACACAAGGATGAAAACGGCATTGAGAATTTTGATATTCCTGAAAGCTTTGACTTCGATGCCTATGAGTCAGACTTAAAGAAGCTTCAATCCGGCCAGACTGTAGAACGCCCTGAGTATACTTTTAACAATAGCGAACAAGAGCCAAAAATGATGCAGTTCAAACCTGCACCGGTGATTGTGGTAGAAGGGATTTTTGTCTTTCATCATCCTTCCTTTGCCAATCTGCTTGACCTCAAGATTTTCATTGATGCCAAGGAGCATCTAATGCTAAAGAGAAGAATTCTCAGAGATAAAGTGGAGCGAGGCTATGATTTGGATGATGTTTTATACCGATATGAAAACCATGTCATGCCTGCTTACGATAAATATATTGGACCATATAAGCAGGAGGCTGATTTGGTTATCCCAAATAATACCAACTTCGATAAAGCGCTGGAAGTGATTCATCATTTCCTTGCCCATAAGTCCTCCCTGTAGTCAATTAATTGATGGTCCTGGCCCATTTTTTCAAATAATGGCTATATTTGCGACGCATGAAGCAAAACAACAGAAATAACGACTTGATCCGAAGAAGGCTAAGCCTGGCTTTGGCAATGCTTTTCTGCCTGTTTTTCAGCAGCCTGGAATACACCGCACAGAACCAGACTCAAGATCAAATCGAAATTGAGGATGATGCGACAGAAGAAAGGGAAGACACCTTTTTGAATGTTGCTGTAGACGCCGTTGTTCCATTTGCTGTTCATGTCACCCAAGCGGTAATGCACATTATCTATAGCATTGTTACCGTTGAAGGTCAGGTAACTGAATTCCAGACCGAGGCCGTTGGCTTCACCGCCTCTCTTGGTGAAGTATTTTTTGAACGGGTCATATCCACTCAAGGACCCTAGAACCTCCTCTTTTTCAGCTTATTACTGACAGCAAACTTGCTTTGCCTGTCCCCTATTTGTATCAATCTAAATCTTAATAAATAACTATCCTTATGCAAAATAAAGGTGTCATTGTGTTTTTGACAGTGATCATTACAGGGCTTTGTCTGTACTATCTGTCATTCACATTTGTATCTAACGGTATCAAAGAAAAGGCCGAGGCCTATGCGACTGATACCTCTGGCAATGTAGATTTTGTCAAAAGAAGGTCTTATCTGGATTCTATCTGGAGAGCACCTGTTTACAACTTCCTTGGTTCTGATTTCACTTATCAGGAAGTAAAAGAAACTGAACTTGGTCTTGGTCTTGACCTCCAAGGTGGTATGCACGTTACTCTTGCAGTTTCTCCAGTAGAGATCGTGAAGGGTCTTGCCGGAAATCCAAAAGACGAAGCGTTCAACGCAGCTGTAGAAGAAGCTCGTGAGCAAGCGAAGACTTCAAATGAGAAGTACATCGACTTGTTTTATTCTGCTTTCCAAGCGAATAGCCCAGG
>CAZLUY010000146.1:0-8207 GCA_964562785.1 uncultured Limnohabitans sp.
AACTCGCTTAATTATAAATTAAACGAATAGAAAAGAGCAGGCAATAGCCTGCTCTTTTTTTATGCTTATGCTATAAATCCATTATCTTTTAGTTCAATTATTTTATTCACTTTTAAAATCAAGTTTTTTTATGAAAATCTCTAAAAAGGATTTCGACAGTATGAAAGCCAAGTATGACAAGGAAGTCAAAAAAGGTAAACCAGGAAAAGGAAAGAAAGGGAAGGATAAAGACGATCAAACAAACTGGGTAATTCTTGGCCGTGCAGAAATAGAAGAAGTTTTATCTCAGACTGACCCTAAAACAGGTGCTATAAAATTCCATATCACCGAATACACAGAAGAAACCGCAGCAAAATATCAGCCTGGTCCCAGTTTCGACTATGTTGGCCAGATTGCTTTGGTCATGGAACCAGTGAATTCTGAAGATAGCAGCTCAGTCAAATCTGCTGAAGATGGTGGTGGGAGCTATTACAACGGTGGCCGTTTTTGCCCACCAAAGTGTAATCAATAAAACTGAATAGAGGACTGTGGCGAGTTATTTCAATTGGTATACGGTTTCAATCGACCTTTTGCTGTTGATTGGAATCGTTTACTTTTTTAAGCTTCCCAAGGAAAAGAGAAGCCATAAAGGTTATTGGGTTCCTTTGACCATTCTGGCATTCACCGTTTTCTATGAAAATATGGGGTCATTTACCCTCTCCCATAATGAATTCAATAGCTCCGTGAACTCCTTTCTGGGTAATACCGGAAATCCCGAATACAATGTTTGGCTTAAGAACATCACGTTCGGATATCTAGGTTTGATTCTTTATTTGGCACTCATAAGGCAGTGGATAGTGCCAAGCAGAAAAAAAATCCTGACTGCATTTATTCTTACTTTTTCCATCTTAAGCCCCATTATTTGGTGGCTTGAAATTGAGCCTTTTTATTTAAGTCAGTCAGTGGTTTTCGCGCTTGGCGCCAACCTAATACTTGTCGGGTGCGGACTATATTTTATCGGATTGATAACAGACAAAAAGTATCTGGAATCAAATCCCATAAGACTATTATCTTTTTGGCAAACGACCTTTATTCTTTTCACCTATTCTCTGACTTATATCAATTCAGTTTCACTGGTCTATATATATAATATCAATCCAGATCTTGCGGATAGTCTTATTATGATTGATATGGTCTTAGGCATAATCAATCTATCCATATTAGCATTGATTCTAGCTTCACCAAGCTTTCCCAAAATCTTCCAAACAGAACCCTATTATGGAGTTTGAAAATCAGATTTACATAATCATTTATGCTACCATCCTATTGGCTGGTGTAATGTCCACTTTCGTCATTGCCATGATTTTTATTCACCGGCAGCGACAGGTCCAAAATCAACAAGAGATGGAAAGGGTTAAGGCGGAATATGAGAAAACTTTGGTGGACATAGAGAATGAGATCCAACAAGAAACGCTCACCCATATCGGAAGAGAGCTTCATGATAATATTGGACAACTTCTCTCCCTAGCGAAGCTCAACTTCAATTCCTCAAAACCAGAAAAAAACTCGGAGGGAAAAAACATACTCAATCAGGTAATCAAGGAAGTTCGTGGATTATCCAAGACCCTAAATGTTGATTGGGTGGAGGAAATTACTTTAGAAGAATTTATAGAGCAACAACTTGAAAAAATAGAATCCACTGGCTTTTGCCAAACTAAATTCGCTTCGCAATCTGAATCGCTGCAGTTAGATAAAGGTCATAAACTCGTTCTAATCCGAGTAATTCAGGAAGTCTTGAATAATGCCATTAAGCACGCTTCTCCCCAAAATATCCAGGTACAACTTCTCCAAAATGGAAATGGAAAGATTTTAGAGATTGAGGACGATGGTCAAGGCTTTGACACTGAGTTAGCTTCTACGGGCTCTGGAATGACCAATCTTAAAAAACGCATGGCTACAATTGGTGGAAAGTTTGATATAAGTTCTGCAAGAGAGAGAGGTACTCAGATTCGTCTTTCGCTACCAAGCTAGGCCCAAAAATAGCCCGTCATTGAGCCCCAAAAGAAAGAGGTCAGGTCTAAAAAAAGAGAATCTCTTCATTCCAAAAAAGCACAACAGTCCACTTGGAAGTCTTTATTAATTGGTATTCAATTTTACTTTTTCTCTGTTTCTTGCTAGGGAGCTTTTTCTTCCTGCAACTTCCAAAAGAAAATAGAAAGAAGAAGTTCTATTGGCTGCCTTTCTTAATTCTCGCCATCACCTTCTTTTATGAGAATCTGGCAAACTACACCGTATTCGATCCTGAGTTCAACACTAGGGTAAATGCTCTTCTTGGCAATACCGAAAATCCTAGATACAACGTTTGGGTCTATAATCTTTTTAACCAATATGTCGCGGGGGTTTTGTATCTCTTCTTAATTCAATCTTGGCTTCCACCAGGGAGAAGGAGAGTCATGGCATGGATAATTGGAGCTTATATCATTCTATCATGGGCACTTCTTTTTACGGGCGTTGAGTCTTTATACTTAAATCAACCGATCACTTTTTCTATTGAGGCAAACCTAATCCTGATCAGTTGCGGCTTGTACTTTATCACTCTTATCACGGATGACAACTACATTCGAGCAAATCCACTCAAATTAATTTCATTTTGGCAGGTTACCTTTTTTCTTTTTACCTATTCACTGACTTATATCAATTGGGTGTCAGCGAGCTATCTGTATGATGTAAACCGGGAATTAGGAATTAGCCTTACCTACATTGATATGATTATGGGTATCATCAACCTCCTGGTTCTATCAATGATTATTCTGTCCCCCAGATTACCTCAAATCTTCCAAAAAGAGCCCTATTATAAAGAATGATCCATTGAAAAGATTGCTGCAGAATATCTCCGAAAGATTTAAACGGAAACCCAACTATCGTTGGCTAATTAATGATGAAGAACTAAATTAGTCTTCACCCTTAAACCTTATGATTCGCATAGTAATCGCAGACGACCACACCCTATTTGCCAAAGGCCTTGAAGGTCTTTTGGATGAGCATTCAGACTTTCTGGTTGTGGAAATTTTCCCCAATGGACAAGAACTTGTTGACTTTGTTAAAGACAACCCAGTGGATGTTGTTCTCACGGATTTGAACATGCCGGTGCTCGATGGATTTGGTGTCCTTCAGAATTTGAAGGCTGAAAAAGGTGGTCCCAAGGTGGTGGTTTTATCCATGTACGATGAGGAGAAGATGTATAAGAAATGTGTTCAGTTCGGTGCAGATGCATTTCTCCTTAAAGACTCCGATCCTGATGAAGTGGTTTTCACCATTCATGAAGTAGTAGAAGGCAGACACGTTCTTGACTTTAAGCGAGTTTTGCAGCAAGCAGATCCGAATTCCTTTTTTGATGCCTTCCGAGAGAAGTTCAGGCTTTCCAAGCGTGAATCAGAGATAATTCACCTCATTAAGGAGGGGAATACAAGCCAAGAAATTGCCGACTTGTTAAGCCTAAGCATCAAGACAATTGAAACTCACCGGAAGAATATCCATCAGAAAATGCAGGTCAACTCAAAGGTTGAATTGATTAATAAAATTCATGAAATGAACATCTAATGGCAGAGATGATAAAAACTGTATTGGTGGGATATGGATCCGTAGCTGAAAAAATGCACGGGCCCCTTATCGAGGTTAATCCTTCCCTTGACCTTGCTTACATCGTTGAAAGGAGCGGCAATCGCTGTCTGGAAAAATTCCCAAATGTCAAGGTTCTAAAAAGCTTCGAGGACGTGTTGGAGAATGAAGATATCCAACTAGTGGTAATCACCACTCCTAATGAGTATCACTTCCCCATGGCCAAAGCTGCCTTAGAAGCAGACAAACATGTGGTAGTCGACAAACCAGTCACGGTTCATTCTCATGAGGCAGAAGAGTTGGAAAAATTAGCCGAAGAAAAAGGGCTTGTTTGTTCCGTATTTCAAAACCGTCGGTTTGATGGGGATTTCATGACCCTCCAGGAGATCATTTCCAAAGAGACGCTTGGAGAGATCGTTTATCTGGAATCTCACTTTGATAGGTTCAGACCAGAACTAAGGGAAAACTGGCGGGACGAAGATGTCCCTGGAAATGGAGTGACCTATGATCTAGGCACGCATCTCATAGATCAAATGGTGCTTCAATTTGGAACACCAGACTACGTTCATGCAGATATTCGAAAGCAAAGAACCAATACCATTGCGGACGATTACTTTGACGTCACTTTGGACTATGGATATTTCAAAGCAAGGGCGACGGCCGGTGTTTTAGTAAATGTCCCAACACCCAAATTCCTACTTCTTGGGAAAAAGGGATCTTACCAGAAGTTTGGTCTGGATGTTCAGGAAGCCGCATTTAAAGAAGGTGAATTCCCTGAGGGTGATCATTGGGGAGCGGAAACTCCAGATAGATTTGGAAAGGTCCATTTTGAGAATGGAACTGAAGCATATCCGACTATACCCGGAGATTATAGGATTTATTATAACAATATTGCCGAGGCAATTCGAGGCAGTTCTGAGCTCCTAGTTACCTTGAACCAAGCGATCTCAGTTCTGAAAATTATTGAATCGGCTTTCGAAAGCTCAAAATCCAAAAGGTCTATTTCCAAAGAGGAAGGAAAATGGTGAGAACCGTCTGATTTCCTTACTGATATTCAATCCCAGAATCAATTTGTTTCTTTAATTTTGCCGCCATGGCAAAAAAAGAATCTCCTGCGGAAAATTCGCAACTGAAAAATATAATCTCCCATGCTAAGGAGTACGGTTTTGTATACCCTAGTTCAGAAATTTATGATGGCCTCCAGGCGGTTTATGATTACGGAGCTTACGGTGTAGAACTGAAGAATAATTTGAAGCGTCTTTGGTGGGAAACCATGACCAGAACCCGGGATAATATCGTGGGTATTGATGCGGCGATTTTTATGCATCCAACGACCTGGAAAGCTTCAGGTCACGTGGACAGTTTCAACGATCCCATGATCGATAATAAGGACTCAAAAAAGCGCTACCGAGCCGATGTCCTTGTTGAGGAGCATGCTGCTGCATTCGAGAAAGAAGGAAATATTGAAAAGGCCAATGAGCTCACTGGAGCTCTCGCGAAGCTTCTCGATGCTGAAGATCTGGATGGGGTAAGACAATTAATAATCGATGAGGATATTACCTGTCCATTGAGTGGAACAGCCAACTGGACTGATGTAAGACAATTCAATTTGATGTTCTCTACCCAGGTGGGCTCTGTTGCGGAAGATGCCAACACGATTTACCTGAGACCAGAGACAGCTCAGGGTATTTTTGTCAACTTCCTGAATGTTCAAAAGACAGCTCGGATGAAAGTGCCTTTTGGGATCGCTCAAATTGGTAAAGCATTCCGAAATGAGATTGTAGCCAGACAGTTCATCTTTAGAATGAGAGAATTTGAGCAAATGGAAATGCAATTCTTTGTACGACCAGGCTCTGAACTTGAATGGTATGAAAGCTGGGCTGAGGCGAGAATGAAGTGGCACCTTGCTCTAGGAACACCTCCAGAGAAGCTTAGAAAGCATGACCATGAGAAATTGGCTCATTATGCCAATGCTGCGATGGATATCGAATTCGAATTCCCATTTGGCTTTAAGGAAGTGGAAGGAATTCACTCCAGAACAGATTTCGATTTGAAATCTCATCAGGAATTCTCAAAGAAGAAGCAGCAATACTTCGATCCTGAGGTTAATAAAAATTACATCCCATATGTAATCGAAACTTCGATTGGTGCGGATAGACTTTTCCTTCTTACTCTTTGCAATGCCTACACCGAAGAGGTGAAAGAAGAAAAGAGAAGAACTTACCTCAACTTCCATCCGGCAATTGCTCCGGTAAAAGCGGCGGTACTTCCTCTCACTAAGAAGGATGGCCTTCCAGAGAAAGCCAAAGAAGTTTTAAGCCTGCTGAAATATGATTTCAATGTGGTTTATGAAGAAGCGGCTTCAATCGGAAAGCGATATACTCGTCAGGATCTGATTGGTACACCTTTCTGTATCGCGGTAGATCATCAAACGCTCGAGGATGATACGGTAACCATCAGACATCGAGACACCACAGAGCAGGAAAGGATTCCAATTTCTGAACTGCATCAAAGAATCTCAGAAGCGACGAGCTTTAGAAATATTTTCGATAAGCTTTAAGCAAATGATTTAAGTCATCAAATGAAAAATCCCCGCAACACCTCGGGGATTTTTTAGTTTTTTAACATTAGAATTTCCACCCTTTCTCTAGCTTTATTTTTCAAAATGAAACCAAAGGCCATAATCATCGGATCCGGAATTGCAGGAATTGCTTCATCCATCAGGCTGGCTGCAAAAGGCTATGAAGTAGATGTTTTTGAAGCCAATTCGTATCCAGGAGGTAAACTTTCCGAAATCAACAAGGGTGGCTATAGATTCGATGCTGGCCCTTCCTTATTCACCCTTCCCAATCAGGTAGAAGAGCTTTTTGCCATATCCGGCGAAGATGCAAAAGAACACTTTGATTATATACGATTGCCTGTGGCCTGCCATTACTTCTGGGAGGACGGCAAGAAGGTTAAGGCTTATGCCGAGGTAGAAAAATTTGCAGAGGAGGTAGAAAGAGAGCTAGGGGAGCCTAGGGAACATGTCATTTCGGCCCTTGAAAAGTCAGGCTTCATTTATGAGCATCTTGCTCCACTCTTTATGCATAAGTCCTTACATAAATTGGATACCTGGACGGGTCCTAAAGCCATGAAGTCCTATCTCAGGATGGGCAAGCTTGGGATATTTCAGACCATGGCGGAGGCAAATAAAAAGCAGTTTGACCAAGCGAAGTTGGTTCAGCTTTTTAATCGATATGCGACTTACAATGGCTCAAATCCCTATGAGACGCCAGCAACGCTAAATATCATTCCACACCTTGAATTCAACATTGGTGCTTTCTTCCCGAAGAAAGGCATGCATGACATCACTCAAAGTTTATTTAAGCTAGCACAATCCAAGGGAGTGAATTTCCACTTCGGAAAAAAGGTCCAAGAAATATTGGTGGAAGAAGGAGAAGCGGTTGGAATTCGATTAGAGGATCAGAAGATAGGAGCTGATCTCGTAGTCAACAATATGGATATGGTCAATGCCTACAAGACCATTCTCAAGAAGGAAAAGCAACCCAAGCGTCTGCTTAACCAGCCTAAGTCAAGTTCAGCATTGATCTTTTACTGGGGTATTGAGCGAGTGTTCCCTGAGTTGGATTTGCACAATATTTTCTTCTCTGATAATTACCTGAAGGAATTCGATCACATCTTCCATCATAAGGAGCCCTATTACGATCCTACGGTCTATGTAAATATCACCTCTACGCAAAAGAAGGATGATGCTCCTGAGGGCTGCATGAATTGGTTTACAATGATCAATGTCCCGAATAATCAGGGTCAGGACTGGGAGAAAATAATTCGAGATGCCAGGAAGAATATCATTCACAAGATCAATCGAATTTTGAAGACGGACATTGAGGATTTGATAGCAGTGGAAGAGATTCTGGATCCCAGAACAATCGAAATCAAAACCTCTTCGGCTCAAGGAGCCTTGTATGGAAATAGCTCCAACAATAAATTTTCAGCCTTCCTCAGACATGCCAATTTCTCCAGCAATATCAAGAACCTCTATTTCTGCGGAGGGAGTGTTCACCCTGGAGGAGGAATCCCTCTTTGCTTACTTTCGGCAAAGATTATGACGGAGATGATTCCAAGCGACAATATGTCAAACTGATTTCTTCAGGAAGTAAATGAGTCGCCAATAGCTTCCTGAATCAGATCATATTCGTAGCCTCTTGACATAAGGTATTGAGAGACCTTGTACTTTTTCTTATAGGCATCTGTTTCCTTTTCCCTGTCCCATCGCTTCTCCAGCTCTGTGCAAAGCGTGTCGTAATATGCCACTGGATCGATTTCAGCTAAACCGATTTTGATCAACCCATCCGGGATTTTACGCATCTTTAGTTCCATTCGTAACCGTCCTCGCCCCCACTTTTTCATATTAAACTTCCCTCTACAATAAGCTCTCACAAAGCGTTCCTCGTCGATAAATTTTTCTCCAATCAAATAATCCAGAGTTTCTTCCTGAATCTCCTCAGATACTCCTTTCTCATTCATTTTACGCTTCGCATCCCAGAGGCAACGATCCTGATAAGCACAATAGGCCATCATTTTCTCTTTCACCTGCTCAGGCTTCC
>CAZLUY010000147.1:0-3624 GCA_964562785.1 uncultured Limnohabitans sp.
GATCCATCGCCCCCAATTCCTATTCCCAATCGAAGGAAATAGCCGGGTGTGAATTCTTGCTTTTCGATAGCATCACTCTGGATCTGAATTTTATATGCATTTTCAGATAATTTCGATTTACCTGAAACCATACCTTTTTCAAGAACCTTTTTGGCAATAGACTCAAATAATCCCATCTGTGTGTTTGAAAATTAGTAGAGGAGCTCAAAATTATTTACCCAAAGCTCACTCCCAATTGCTCCTGTAAAGAAGTCTCCAAGGGCGCTGGAAGAAAAGACAACGATGATATGAGTAGGAGTAGAATTAGGATCTCCCCAGCTTTCACCTTCCCGAATATTAGCATATTCGAATTCAGGGTCTGAAGCGGTCAGTTCACCATACTTTATGTCTAATTCGAGATTGGTATAGTCCGATACTTCCGCATCACTTCTAAACCAGGCAGTTCCAATTCTTTCCACTTTGTCACCTTCTCTGCGCTCCAACAATACATACATATCACAAGAATCCTCACCATCTAAGGGGTTGCCATTGGCGTCTTCATAGGATTCACCGGGAATGTATTTGTAATCAATCTTGAAGCCACTTGGTCTGGCATCGAATGGGGTTCCAAAATCTATATTTGACCTAGGGTCTACAGGGTCAGGAAAGCCATCTGTGAACTTGCCTGTGAACATAGTAGCAGCTGCCATCCTGACGATTAAAGGGGATCGGACGGTAGTCATTCGTGCAGCAAAATCACCTCCACCCAAATCTTCTGGATTCGTATTGGCGTCTGCTGCAATTGCAATTGCCCGGTTAGCTGTATCCCATACTGTATTTCCGGCGCTTGCACCCGGTTGTTGGTAGCTACCTACCTGATACCAAAGATCAAAATCGCTGTTGTCCAGCTGTGGATTTGGAGAAGCAGGGACAGCTGTCACAATCCAGTCTACGGCAGAACCATCTTCTGCGGTGACTGTATAAACCACTGGGTTAGAGAAATCCTGAGCCGCGTCTTCAGCTGGTGAGATTGTTGCAAAATTTGACAATTGTACAATAGAAGGGACCAATGAGCTCAATTCAATACCATCACCCATTTGAATTTCAATTGTGCGATTAACTCGATCAATTGAACTTATACCCGATTGGCCCGGCAGCTCAAATGCCTTGATGTCTTTAAAGGAAGAAAAGCCAAAAAAATCTTCAGGGATGCATGAGACGATTCCAAATACCAGAACAAGGCAGTAAGAGATGAGGATTGTCTTATTTCTATTGAGAGGCGTACTTTTTTGTGTATGTCGATCTGTGACGTTTTTCATAACCTATGATCTAGAAATAGTAAGCCACCCCAAGGTTGAGTTGAAGTAAATTGATTCTTAAGTCGAAGGAAGACTGGACTACCCTTGATTTATTGTCTACATCTCCGTTGGTTACTTTTTCATCCACTCTTGTAGAGAATCCAGCTATTCCAACGGTAGTTTCAAAAGCCCAATGACGATCAAAGAAAAGGACCAGTCCTGGACTTACCCCCAGACTTAATTCTCCGAATTCTCCTTCAATTCTATCCTGATCATCAACTCTTGTCACGCGTTCAAGAGTTTCTCCAAATGTTACCCCGAGCTCTGTCTGCACGAGGATTTGTAGCTGTCCCTTACCTATAGGTACGTAGTTTCTGAAGGTCGGAGCAACGGTATAGCCAGTCTCCAGTTTATTGGATGTCACCAATTGGCTATTTTCATCAAGAGTGGTGATTTCCTCCTTAGTTCTTCCGAGAGCTGCAGACAAGCCTAGAGTTAAATTGTCCCTGAGAGCATAGCCACCTGCCGCAATAACCCTGAAATCATATTTGTCCTGGGCTACAACTGTACGTAGAAGCTGATTTTCATTTTCAGCGTCCCTGGTAGAGTAGACAAAATTGAGGGTCGTATAGGCTCGTCCTTTTCGAATGATGTAATCAACCTTTTCCTCTTCTTTTTCTTCCGACTCTTCCTGAGCAAGAATAGGAGTAGCGACAAAGCTGAAAAAGATTAGTAAAAAACTTAGAAAAGGGTTTCGCATCAGATTAAAAACAACACAATGGGTACTGATAAATATACACAATTTCATTTCACCCCAAGAAAAATTTGAGTTAGAGGAACACTCGAATTTATAGCTTTCCTAACTACCTGAAGTTGCTCGATGCTCCAATTCCTGAAAAAAATATTTAATTATTTGGAACAATCGTTCCAAAATATTTATTATTGTATTCGGAACGATCGTTCTAAAATAAATAATAGAAACAAAACCATAAGAAAAATGAGTAAGCTAAATGGAAAGATTGCCGTAGTTACTGGAGGTAATAGCGGTATTGGTTATGCTTCAGCCTTAGAGCTAAAAAATCAAGGAGCAACAGTAGTGATCACTGGAAGGAACCTCGAAAAGGTTAGGACTGCAGCAGCAGAGCTGGAAGTTACCGGAGTTGTAGCGGATGTCAGTAGCCTTGATGCTATTGATCGATTGGTGCAGCGCGTTAAAAACGATTTTGGAAAGGTCGATATTCTTTTCGTGAATGCGGGAATATTTCAGCCAGCACCTGTAGGTCAAATTGCAGAGGAAATGTTTGACCATCAAATTGGTATCAACTTTAAAGGGGCTGTATTCACTATAGAAAAATTCTTACCTATTCTTAATGATGGTGCGTCTGTCATTAATTTGTCTTCTGTGAATGCGTATACAGGTATGCCGAATACTGCGGTTTATGCTGCCTCTAAAGCTGCGTTGAATTCTTATACCCGAACCGCGGCTACAGAATTAGCTCCAAGGAAAATCAGAGTAAATTCTGTAAATCCAGGGCCTGTTTATACTCCGATTTTCGGTAAGACAGGAATGCCGGAGGAGCAACTGAATGGTTTTGCGGAAGCCATGCAAAACAGAGTTCCATTGAAGAGATTTGGTCAACCCGAGGATATCAGTAAGCTTGTCGCTTTCCTTGCTTCTGACGATGCATCATTCATCACAGGTGCGGAATATAATATCGATGGTGGGATTAATATTAATCCTTTGGTCGCATAAAAAATTTGCTAGATTTTGGAATGATAGTTCCAATAAAATAAGTTTGTGGAAGCGTTAATCGCTTCCACATTTTCTACTATGCCTAGAGTAAAGCTATTTGATGAGAACCAGGTCTTGGACAAAGCGATGAACTTGTTTTGGAAACAGGGCTATTCCGCCACATCCATTCAAGATCTGGTTAATCATTTAGGCATAAATCGGGCAAGTATTTATGACACTTTTGGAGACAAAGAAGGCCTATTTTTCAAAGCATTCGAGAACTACAAAAGGATCAACAAGGAAAGGATTATGACATTCCTTTCGGAGCATTCTGATGTCAAGTCAGGCCTTCAGAAACTTTTTGAATCTGCAATTAATGAGGCTGTTGTTCATGATGACCGGAAGGGTTGTTTTGTGGTAAATACCACAACGGAACTCATTCCTGGCGATCCAAAAATTGTAAAAATGATCGACGAAAATCAGAAAGCCTTTGAAGGGATTTTTTTGGATTACCTAAAAAAGGGAGAACAAGAAGGACAAATTCCTCCGGGAAAGGATTTATCTACTATTTCAACTCTTCTGTTCACACTTTATAATGGTATAAAAGTCGTCTCC
>CAZLUY010000148.1:0-5307 GCA_964562785.1 uncultured Limnohabitans sp.
TGTCTACCAATTCCACCACCCGGGCATTGGAAACACTTCCATAAAAAAATTCCTCTCCTTCCGAAGAGGAATTTGAGCGGGAGACGGGATTCGAACCCGCGACCCCGACCTTGGCAAGGTCGTGCTCTACCAGCTGAGCTACTCTCGCATTACATGCTGATCAGAACGTGATCTGATCGAATTGTGGATGCAAAGGTAAATTTTAGGAATTAAATTTCAAGCCTTTTGTATCGAAATAATTTCTAAAGACTAAAATTATCCATGAATTCAGCCTTTTGCTTTAATTGAAATCATAGGATGCCAGAATTTTGATCATGTCCGTCGTATTCCTGGCACCAAGTTTTTTCAAAATATTCTTGCGATGGGTACCTACTGTGTTAATAGAAATCACCATCTCCAAAGCTATTTCTTTCGAAGTTCTACCATCTAAAATCCATTTGACCACTTCTTTCTCTTTCCTTGTGAGCTGCACTGGATTGGGTCCGGGATGGTTTTTAGAGACGACTACCCTCTCTCCATCCTCTTTCAAATAAGTGTAGTTCCAATCATATCCACTGGTTTTTGGAGGCACCATCAAGCGAACAATCACATGTAGGTCCATGGCAAAATTTCCATTTTCATCTATGAAATAGGGCTTTACCCTACCCATCATCCAGTTCACTTCGAGCGTTGTCCTATGAACCCAGCGCGTGGTGTAGGAGAACTCAAAAGATTGTTTTTCCTCCATACTCAGCTGATGGAAGGTCCCCAAAACGATCTCCTGAAAACGAAATAATTCTGGTCGGTCATCCGGATGAATCATAGTAAAGGACGTTTCCATCCCTTTCTTCCGGAATATGGAAGGTGGATATCCAGTCAGCTCCTCCACATTCCCAGCGAAGAAAGCAAGGTTCAAATTGCGGTAGTCGAAACACGCAATATAGAGCCCCTCCTGAATTCCAATTTTGTCGCTTAGTTTTTCGAGGTCTTCGGTGATATCTTTTCCCTCGGGCAAATTTTTGAACTCTTGCTTAGCCCAATTTTCGAAGAACTTTGTGTATTTGTTTTGCTTTTTTAAGTCCTTCAGCAGCACTTTATCCATTCAAAATGGTTTTAACAGAATGAAAAATTTAATCACATAAATATACAGTTCAAACATATTATTCAAGCTTCTTTTTGACTTCATTTAGCTTTAATAATGCCTCCACAGGAGAGATGGTATTTATGTCAATTGAATCCAGTAAATCCTGAGCTTCTTTGAATTTGGGGTCCATCTCAAACATGCTAAGCTGATAGTTATTTTTAGGAACTTCACCCAGCTTGCCTTTTTTGTCTTTCAGTGATTTGTCCTTCTCCAAGTGGTTCATGATTTCAGATGCCCTTAACACTACCGGGTTGGGCATACCCGCCATTTGAGCCACATGAATACCAAAACTATGTTCGCTCCCTCCTTTCTTTAGCTTTCGCATGAAAATCACTTTGTTTCCAACCTCTTTCACAGAGACATTGAAGTTTTTCACTCTGGGGAAATCAGTGGTTAGCTGATTCAATTCATGGTAATGTGTGGCAAATAAAGTTTTGGCCTTAAAGGTTGGGTGATTATGCAGGAACTCAACAATGGACCAGGCTATAGAGATTCCGTCATAAGTGGAAGTACCTCTTCCAATTTCATCCATCAAAACCAGACTTCGGTCCGATAGATTATTTAGAATACTCGCCGTTTCAGTCATCTCTACCATGAATGTGGACTCGCCCTTGGAAAGGTTGTCCGAGGCACCCACACGGGTAAAAACCTTATCAATTATTCCGATCCTGGCGAAAGTAGCTGGTACAAAAGAGCCCATTTGAGCCATCAAGACCACTAAAGCAGTCTGTCTCAAAAGAGCGGACTTACCCGCCATATTCGGTCCAGTAATGATGATAATCTGCTGGCTATTATGGTCCAGGTAAATATCGTTTGGAATATAATCCTCACCTGGAGGAAGCTGCTTTTCAATCACAGGGTGTCTTCCATCCGTAATCTCAAGCGTTTCTGTAACCGATATTTTCGGCCGAGTATACTCATTGGAAAGTGCAACTTGTGCAAATGACAATAAAGCATCGAGAGTCCCTAATACCCTCGCATTTTGCTGAATCTCTGTAACGAAATTAGAAGCCTCTTTGACCAAGTCAAGGAACAGTCTCTGTTCCAAAGCCACCATCCTCTCCTCAGCATTAAGGATTTTTTCCTCGTACTCTTTGAGTTCCTGGGTGATATATCTTTCTGCATTTACCAGGGTCTGCTTTCTAATCCACTCCTCCGGAACCTTATCCTTATGTGCATGCGTAACCTCGAGATAGTAGCCAAAGACCTTGTTATAGGCGATTTTCAATGAGCTAATCCCAGTTCTCTCAGTCTCCCTCTGCTGAATAGCCACCAAATGATCCTTACCAGAGTTTGCCAGCCCTCGATATTCATCCAATTCAGGATCCACTCCTTCTTTGATTACGCCCCCCTGATGAACCAACATTGGGGCATCCTCCATCAGCTCCTTTTCTATTTTCTCAAGAAGAAACTCACATGGATGAAGCTTATCAGAAAGGCGCTTAAGTGTTTCATTTTTCTGCTTCTTCAGCAAGTCTTTTATTGGACCTGTGATGCTAAGAGCCTTTCGTATTTGATTTATTTCCCGCGGGTTTGCTCTTCCCACGACCACCTTGGAAATGAGACGTTCAAGGTCTCCGATGTGCTTTAGCTCCTCCGTAATTTCCTGAATAAGGCCAGGGTGTTTTACAAAAAAGTCAACCACATTCAGTCTCTCATCAATCAACTTCTTCTCCTTCAAAGGCAAAACCATCCACTTTTTCATCATTCTGGACCCCATGGGAGTGACCGTGTGATCCAAAATTTCAATCAATGGAACGCCTCCTTCATGCTGTGGGAATACCAGCTCCAGGTTTCGGATAGTAAACTTGTCTAACCAGACGTATTTCTCTTCAGCTATCCTTGAAATCGCATTTACATGCTGAGTTTCCTTATGCTCGGTTTCCTCCAGATAGTATAGAATTGCTCCTGCAGCGACGATTCCACTTTGAAGCTCCTCTATTCCAAAACCCTTTAAGTTCTTTGTGCCAAAATGATTAATCAGCCTTTCGTAGCAGTAATCAAACTGGTAAACCCAGTCTTCACAATGAAAGGTGATGAAGTCATTTTTTAACACTTCGTCTGCCATTTCCCTGGAAGCCTTGGAATAGATTATTTCTGCCGGAACAAAGCTTTGCAACAGCTTCTCGACATAAGAAAGGCTTCCCTCAGCACACATATATTCCCCTGTGGAAACATCTAGGAAAGCGATCCCATGTGTGTCTTTACCAAAGGAAATAGATGCCAGGTAATTGTTTTTTCTAGTATCAAGTACCTGATCATTGTAAGAGAGGCCCGGAGTAACTAATTCAGTCACGCCACGCTTTACAATTCCTTTAACTGTTTTTGGATCTTCCAGCTGATCACAAATCGCCACGCGATTTCCGGCCCTAACCAATTTTGGAAGATAAGTATCCAAGGAATGATGTGGAAAACCTGCCAATTCAATATGGGATGCAGCGCCATTGGCTCGCTTTGTAAGGACGATGTCCAAAACCTTACTTGCGGTTACTGCATCTTCCCCAAATGTCTCGTAGAAATCCCCGACCCTAAACAACAATAAAGCCCCTGGGTGTTTGGCCTTAATCGCATTATACTGCTTCATCAAAGGGGTTTCTTTGGCAGACTTACTTTTACTCATGAAGATTGCTTGGCTATTTGTAGTTTTGGGTATTGGCTTGAGGGAAGATCGAAAATACGCAATCGCCCACCATAACAAAAGAAGATGAAAAAATTAAGTATGGAGGAGCTGAATCGGCTCTCAATAGACGAATATAAAGAGGCGAAAAAAGCTCCTATTGTCCTCGTATTGGATAATGTTCGAAGCCTTAACAATGTGGGCTCAGCTTTTAGGACAGGGGACGCCTTCCGAATAGAAAAAATATATCTATGTGGAATTACAGGCAAACCGCCTCATCGCGACATCCAAAAAACTGCCCTTGGTGCAACGGACTCTGTAGATTGGGAATACCAGCCAAATACCATCGATGCAGTAAAGAAGTTGAAGGAAGAGGGCTATAAGATATGCTCGCTTGAGCAGGCCGTACAAACCGAACGATTGGATAAATTCCAGCCTGATCCAGAGGGCAAATATGCTCTTGCATTCGGAAACGAAGTATTTGGAGTAGAAGAAGAAGTTCTCGCAAACAGCGATGCAGTTCTTGAAATCCCTCAATATGGCACAAAGCACTCGCTCAACATTTCTGTTTCTTTAGGGATAGCCATTTGGGATTTTATGGTCAAAATGAATCAATTGAGCTGATTTTTAAATTTTGCTCAATTTAATTTAGCTCAAAATAAGCCGAGGTCGCTGAACTTGACATGAGTCTTTAGCATGTTGCTACTGGCTTTCGCCACAATTTTACCTGACTCCTTGGTAATCTCTGCCTCCCAGTGATTGAGGTTCGCTCCGGTTCTCACCAAAACTGCCTTCACGTTTAGCTTTTCACCGACCTTTGCAGAAGACAGAAAGTCAACGCTAAGATTAATTGTTGACATCAAATACTCGTCACCCGCAATAAAGTTGGCCATACCGATTACCTCATCCATCATCAGAGTGGCAATACCTCCATGCAATATCTTAGCAGGGTTACACATATTTTCATTTACAGTGTATTCCACCATCATATGTGTTTCAGAAACTTCTCTAAGCACACCACCAAGCCAACGAGCCGCCTTTGAAGGTGATTTGTCCAGAGTATTACCAATCTGCGCCTGAAATAGGCCCAAAAACTTCTTATTCATCTTTATTCAGTAATTTATTGTAGTCATTCAGTACAGTTTCCAAGTATTCCAGCTCCGATTCTCCAGCCCATAATGGTAACCATTGGGAATCGGATCGAACTTGAAATGCATAATCTCCTCTAATTCCTTCTTCAAGTTTTCGAATGTTTTCAAGGTGAAGCGCTTTATTTCCATTCTCCAATGTCAAGGTATCGGCAGGCTCTGTTTCACCAGCCATCACAACCTTTAATGGCCAATCTAAATTTCTAGGCTCCAGATATAAGTAAGCTTCATCGCCAAGGGTGTTCAGTATTAGGACCAAGTCAATAGTGGGGGCATCGACATTCTTTGATCTTTTATCATGCCTAAACAAAGTCATATTCGCATCAGCGCGAACTTCCCTGTCGTAGGATAAGGCACGCACATTCAGGAAATACAACCTATCGGAATCTGCCATCCTAAATGCTTGGTCCTTTCCAGTA
>CAZLUY010000149.1:0-14173 GCA_964562785.1 uncultured Limnohabitans sp.
ATGCGAAATGGTGGCCCAGTACTACAATGGGTTTGCTTGGTTCATAATCAACACCGTCCCGGTGTTTATGGCTTGGAGCAATTTCGTCATCATTTAGACCAAACCGCTTGTAGACAAAAGCACCATACACTTTATATGCGATAAAAAGGATGATTCCAGAAATCAATAAAAGGACGGCGAGATTCATCTTGGGCGGGACTGTTCTAAAGATTCGATTTTCTGAGAATCCTCAATGTAATTGAAATTTGCTAAACCTCTATTTGGAAATCAATGGGCGGTGAAAAAGGCTCCATCTTGCATTTAATCTGTCGGTTTTATTTAATGGATATATGGAGTAAATTTGTCAACTTGTTGCCGAAGATGTGGCTTAAATTTTAGATTATGGCTTGGTTCAGAAGAACAGATAAAGGAATAAAAACTTCAACTGCTGATAAAAAGGATGCTCCTGACGGACTTTGGTTTAAGACTCCAAAAGGAAATATCATCCATACTCGTGAGCTGAAAAACAACTCCTTTGTTTGTCCTGATGATGACTTTCATGTGAAGATTGGCTCTAAGGAGTACTTCGAAATTCTTTTTGATAAGAATGAATTCGAAGAATTGGATGCCGGAATGACTTCAGGTGATCCATTGGAATTCTCAGATACCAAGCCATACACCAAAAGAATCCAGGCAAGTATTTCCAAAACTTCATTGAATGATGCAGTAAGAACTGCAGCTGGCAAGATGAATGGCCTTGATCTGGTAGTGGCTTGTATGGATTTCAATTTTATTGGAGGTTCTATGGGTTCTGTCGTAGGTGAGAAAATCGCCAGGGCCATAGACTATTCTTTGAAGAACAAGGTTCCTTTCCTTATGATCTCCAAGTCTGGCGGTGCTAGAATGATGGAGGCAGGTTTTTCATTAATGCAAATGGCCAAAACGTCAGCTAAATTAGCACAACTTGATCAAGCAGGAGTACCCTACATTTCTTTATTGACTGATCCTACTACCGGAGGAGTTACGGCTTCCTACGCCATGTTGGGAGACTTCAATATAGCAGAACCTGAAGCTCTAATTGGTTTTGCCGGCCCAAGGGTCATTAGAGAAACTATTGGCAAAGATTTGCCGAAAGGATTCCAAAGTTCTGAGTTCGTTTTGGAACACGGATTTTTAGACTTTATCATCGATAGAAGGCAGTTGAAAACAAGACTTACTACCCTTCTAAACCTCTTGAATAATTAATCAGTTAAACATCAAGAATCAATTCATGATTTTGACCAAAAAGGGCATTCTATTTGGTCAGAAATATGTTTTTATAAATATATTTGTATTCCCAATTTTGGGAGAAATTCTAAAGAAAATTTAAGTACATGGGTTCTGTAATTATCACATCGATTGTAGCCTTTACGCTTATTATCCTGTTGCTTGTATTTATACTTCTATTTGCGCAGTCTAAGCTGGTTTCTTCAGGAGATGTAAAAATCATTGTGAATGGGGACACAAGTAATCCGATCATTACCTCAGCAGGAACTAACCTGCTTTCTACACTAGGTAATCAGAAGATCTTTCTTCCTTCCGCTTGCGGTGGAGGTGGTACTTGTGCCATGTGTAAGTGTGTTATTGACGAGGGTGGAGGAGAAGTTCTTCCAACCGAAGAGGGTCATCTGAGCCGAGCTGAAAAGCAGGGTAACGTAAGACTTTCCTGCCAGGTGAAGGTGAAAAATGATATGGAAATCCGAATCCCTGAGGAGATTTTCGGAATTAAGAAGTGGGAGTGTGAGGTAATATCTAATTACAACGTTTCTACTTTCATCAAAGAATTTAAGGTAAAGCTTCCAGAAGGAGAGGTTCTTGATTTTGAATCAGGAGGGTATATACAGATTGATGTTCCTGAAGTCACTGTGAACTTTAAGGACATGGATATCACTCCGCATCCAGAATTAGGACACCCTGATGATGTCTATAAGAGTGACTGGGATAAGTTTGGTCTTTGGGATCTTGTCATGAAAAATGATGAGGAGCTTTTCAGAGCATACTCAATGGCAAATCACCCTGCGGAAGGTAACATCGTGATGTTGACCATCCGTATCGCTACTCCACCATGGGATAGAGCAAATAACAGATGGATGGATGTAAATCCAGGCGTTTGTTCTTCTTATGTATTTAGCCAAAAGCCTGGAGACAAAGTGATGATTTCCGGCCCTTATGGTGAATTCCATATCAATCCAACCGAGAGAGAGATGATCTATATCGGTGGTGGAGCAGGAATGGCACCACTTAGATCTCATATTTTCCACCTTTTCCACACTCAGAAAACAGGTAGAAAAGTATCCTACTGGTATGGAGGTAGATCTAAGAAAGAGCTATTCTATACACCTCACTTTAGAGATATTGAAAAGGACTTCCCTAATTTTAAATTCTTCATCGGTCTTTCAGAGCCACTTCCAGAGGACAATTGGAAGATTAAAGAAGATTTGGATGACGATGGAGATGGTTACGTCGGATTTATCCACCAGGTACTTTATGATAATTACTTGAAGGATCATCCAGAGCCAGACGAGGTAGAGTATTACCTATGTGGCCCTCCATTGATGAATGCTGCGGTACTCAAGTTGCTAGATGATTTGGGTATTCCAGATGAAAATATTCGCTTCGATGATTTCGGAGGATAATAAAAAATCTCGTCATTTCTGACGAGATTTTTTTATGTCTGCCATTCCGTTCTATTTGTATAAAAAATTGAAAAGAAGAGAGGCCGAAAAAAGGATTTCAAGTTCTTCCCTTTATTTTTACTATATATCTCATGACTATGAAAATCGAATCTTTTTTCAATCCGGTTGATGAATTTCTTAGGCAAAAAACCTATCCGGATAATTCCTTCTTTAAGCATATAAGCTGTCATACAGATTCCTTTCCTGATCTTGAAGGGATCCAGATTGCGCTGATCGGCTTGGAAGAGAAAAGAGGGTTTGATGGTGGTGAAAGTGTAGAAAGAGCGAGCACTGAAGTAAGAGATAAGCTCTATAATTTGAAGAAAGGAATAGGGGCTTATAAGATAGCTGATCTTGGAAATCTGATCTCTGGAGAAACTCTGGAGGACACCAATAGCGCAATACAACAAATCGGAGAGTGGTTGATGCTCCGGGAAATCCTTCCCATATATATAGGAGGAACTCATGATCTGGATTATGGTCAGTATCTATCCTATGAAGGGATGAATAAATTGGTCAGTATGCTAAATATTGACCCTAAGTTTGATCTTGAGGAAAAGGGGAGCAAATCAGAAGGACATATTCAGGATATTATTCTGCATCAACCCAACTTCCTCTTTTCATATAGTCAGCTGGCTTATCAGAGTTTTTTGGTAGATCCCCAAATGACTACAGTACTTGAAAAACTCTATTTCGAACATGTAAGGCTAGGAGAAGTGAGGGCAAGGTTTAAGGATATGGAGCCCCTGATTCGAAATGCTGACTTTCTGAGCTTTGATATGGCCGCTATAGAATCAGCAGATGTCCCTGGTGCATTGGATCCTCAGCCCTTTGGACTTACAGCGGAGGAGGCCTGTCAAATTTGTTGGTTTGCAGGGACCAATGAAAAATTGAGTTCTATTGGAATATTTGGCTATGATCCCTATCAGGATGATATGCATAATAAGACGGCTAAGGTCATTGCGGTTATGGTATGGTATTTCATTGAAGGGTTCTATTCTCGAAAGGATAGTCTTTCTTTCCAGAGCAGCGATTACATCAAATACCGGGTTTCCTTGGATTCAAAGCCAAATGAATTAGTCTTTTATAAGAGTAGAAAAAGTGGTAAGTGGTGGATGGAAATTCCAAAGCAGGAAGGGAATTCTTATAGCCGAATGAGTACTATTCCTTGTAGCTATTCAGACTATGAAATGGCTCAACGAGGAGAAATTCCTGAGCGTTGGATCAATGCCCAAATTAAGCTGCTTTGATGAAGACCTATACCAAGGGCCAACTAGCTTTGAGAAATGGTCAGGATAAACCTGAGGTTTGGGTTTGCTACAAGGGAATGATTTATGAAGTCACAGATTCCAGACTTTGGAGAGATGGCAAACATTATGAACATTGGGCCGGACAGGATTTGACTGAAGAGCTAAAGGATGCCCCACATACTGAATCGGTTTTTGAAAAATTTGAGGCCATAGGCCAATTATTAGAGCATGATACTAATAGCAGATAGCGGATCTAGCAAGACGGACTGGAGAGTGATCCACGAAGATGGTCGAATAAGTCAACATCGAGGAGTTGGTTTTAATCCCTATTACCAGACCTCGGAAGAGATGGCTATTGAGATGCAAGACGATTTCCTAAAGGGGATTTCATCTGAAATTGACCAGATCTACTACTATGGTGCAGGTTGTTCTTCTCCCGAAAGGAATAAGGAAGTAGAAGATGCTTTAAGAACCATTTTTAAGAATTCTGAAATTAATATTGGTCACGATTTATCTGCCGCAGCTCATGCGACTTGTGGTCATAAACCGGGCATTGCTTGTATAGTGGGAACCGGGTCAAATAGCTGTGATTATGATGGAAAATCTATCATAGATACCAGGCCAGCACCCGGATTCATTCTGGGAGATGAAGGAGGTGGTGCTTATGTGGGGAGGCAGTTCCTTAAGGATTTCATCAATGACGAAATGCCGCAGAATATCAGGCAAGAAGCTGAAAATCGATTCTCATTGACACAAAATTTAATTCAGGAACATGTTTACCGCCAGCCTTTTCCTAATAGATATATGGCGAGCTTTTGTAAGTTCATCACAGAGCACACTGTGGATCCTTATTGCTATCAATTGTACTACAATTCATTCAACGATTTCCTTGAGAAGCATGTCATGAAGTATAAGGATTATAAATCCAAGCCCGTCAACTTCGTGGGATCGATCGCTTTTTACAACAGTAATATATTGAGAAAGGCTTGTTTTGATGCGGGTATCCAAGTGAACATTATTCTGGAAAGCCCTATTGCTGGGCTCACACTATATCATCAAGAAAAACTATGAAGGTAACAGAGTCATCCTCGAATTATGAGGATCTGGATAAAATGGGAGTAGAGGAACTTCTTAGAAGTATCAACTCTGAAGATCAAGAGGTGCCTAAGGCCGTTAATAAAATTATTCCTGTAATCACTTCATTGGTTGAGGAGATCGTTCCTAGAATGAAAAAGGGAGGAAGACTTTTTTATATAGGTGCGGGGACAAGCGGAAGACTTGGGATTCTGGATGCCTCCGAATGCCCTCCTACTTACGGAGTCCCTTTCGAAATGGTGATTGGCTTGATAGCAGGTGGAGATACGGCGATTAGGAAAGCAGTGGAGAATGCAGAAGATGATCCCAATCAGGCATGGCAGGATATTCTCGAATATGGGTTCAATGAAAATGATACGGTGATTGGAATCGCTGCATCCGGAACCACACCTTATGTGATTGGTGGAGTGAAAGAAGCGAAAAGCCAAGGACTATTGACAGGAGCCATCACTTGCAATCCAAATTCACCACTATCCTCTGAGGTTGATTATGCCCTTGAAGCGGTAGTGGGGCCAGAGTTTGTGACGGGTAGCACTCGAATGAAAGCAGGAACCGCCCAGAAGCTTGTTTTGAATATGATTTCAACCTCAATCATGATTCAATTAGGTAAAGTTAAAGGCAACAAGATGGTGGATATGCAGCTATCAAATGCGAAACTAGTTGATCGTGGTACTCGCATGATCATGGAATCTACTGGCTTGAATGAGCTTGAAGCTAAAAATTTGCTTCTAGAAAAAGGATCAGTCCGTGCCGCCACTGAATACTACTACCAATCGCAGAATGGAAAATGATGATTTTTCTCGCTTAGCTTTTTCTCCAGATTACCCGTACCTTTGCACTCCAATAAGGGCTTGAAAGCCAAATAGTTCTCAAATTGAAATCCAGCAGTGATGCTGCAAGCTTATGAAAAATCCAAAGAAACAGTTCTTTCAGAATCAGGAGAAGTCTGAAAAAAGAGGTAGGGACACAGATTCTAAGAGACCGGAGGGGAATAAGAAATTTAAACCTTCTTATGACAAGAAATCAGAAAAGTCTGAGAGAAGCAAGAGCCAAGGTTTCGGGAAGAAAAATGTCAATAGACAAGAGCAGGGGAAATCCTCAGAAGGTAAGTTTTATCAGGGAAGAAGTAAGGATGAAAGACCTGTCTATGGGGATAAAAAGCCTAGAAGATTCGAAGAACCAAAGCAGCCGAGAGGGTATGGGAAGAAAAGAAAGGAGTGGAAGAATAGTGAAGTTGAACGACCCGAGTACAAGTTTGAGGATGTTCCTCAAAAAGGGAAAAAGAGTCAGGCCGAAGAACTCAGATTAAATAAGTTTATCGCGAATGCTGGAATTTGTAGTCGAAGAGAGGCAGATGAATTGATTAAGGATGGGTTAATCTCCGTGAATGGGGAGATAGTCCGGGAGATGGGGATGAAGGTCAAAAGAACTGATAGGGTAGTCTACCAGGGAAGAAAGATCAATCCAGAGAAACCTGTTTACATTCTGCTGAATAAGCCGAAAGATTTCATTACGACAACTGACGATCCTTTGGAGCGCAAGACCGTGATGAACTTGGTGAAAAACGCATGCGATGAACGAATTTTTCCTGTGGGAAGATTGGACAGGAATACCACTGGGCTTTTGTTCTTTACCAATGACGGGGAGCTAGCTGCTAAACTTTCTCACCCTTCAAATCAGGTTAAAAAGATTTATCAAGTCACTCTGGATAAGGCACTAACTCAGAATGATGAAGCTGCTGTAAGGGAGGGTCTAGAGCTAGAAGATGGGCTAGCTCCAGTTGATGATATTCAAGTGCTATCCAAGGACAGACATATTCTTGGTTTGGAAATCCACATTGGTAGAAACCGGATCGTCAGAAGGATCTTTGCTCATCTTGGCTACGAGGTTACTGCCCTCGATAGGGTGATGTATGCAGGTTTGGACAAGAAGGATTTAAAGCGAGGAAATTATAGGTTCCTTTCCGAGAAGGAGGTGATTCGGTTGAAATACTTCATTTAGAAAAAAAGCTCTCGAATGAGAGCTTTTTTATTTAAATAATTACACCTTGATTCACAAGGTATTAAAGGGGCTTTTCATTTTTTGATTTCTACACCGTCAGGCCTGACTTCATATGTGTCCCAATAATAATCTCCTTCCTTAGAAATACCATAAAAGAAGATGGTGTTTGGTACGTTCTTAATCTTGAAATCAGAGATGGCAGTTCGACCCACTTTAAAATTGGTCATTGTAATTCCGGAATGTGGATCCGAGTTCGCAAATCCTTGAAGTTTAATAGAATTGAATTTTGTGGTCAGCGTCTCTTCAATGCTTTTTGAATAGAAGCTAATCACACCACCATAGTATACATCAAATTCAGCTACAGAATATGCGGAATAGTAATTGATCATTACTGGTTGATGCAGCCTTATACCGTCCCAAAGAATGGCGGGTGTATTGCCTTTGATTTTCGCGGAATAGCCTTGCGGTATCGGCATTAATTGAACCCCGTAAGATTCAACTAATTTCAAAGGATTAGGATGTCTAACATCCTCCTCCTTCACTTTTATCCTCTTACCCAATCCAAGCATAGACTCAGGTCTATATCGGTATTTTTGTTCGGTTCTAATTCTTTCCGATTCTATGGTAAATTCCTCTAAATCTGTAAAATCCTCAAGATTGAAATCTTTCACTATTGGTGCCTTTGCCTCTGATTTTTTGAGACTTTCAAGTTGAGGGTAATGTATATCTTTTGGAATAGGGTAGTGGACAGCGCTTTCATTACTTCGAATTAGCTCAACTTTAAAGTCCTGATGAGAATCGTAGGCTTTTTGGAAAAAGAAGTCTTTATCTCCCATAAAGTATAAGCCGTCTAGGGTCAATATACCATTTTCATCTGTTTTGACAGCCTTCTTATAACCTGGAAGTGCTTCAGAAAAAATTAGTATCCGTTCCTTAAAAAGAGGAGTTTTTGTCTCTAAATCAGTGAGGAGAATTTTGAAATGGAATGAGCTATCATATTGCGATGATCTTAACCTTTTTTCATCTTCTTCTAAATGGGAGTAATCCAAAGAACTTAGAAATAAATCCAGCGAAGCAAGCCGCTCGGAATTAAAGGGGTTGAAAAACCTGTCTAACTTTGAGTGCCTTTGGTTCAATAGTGGTCCGAGGGCCGCATACGAAATAAATTCAGTATTGAGACCTATATTTTGGTCAAGGGGAAATGTATAGCGGCCTAGCTGAAAATTGATTTCCTCAGTTGATTTAAGGGCTATCTCTATGCTATCCTGAATATTATTATTCACCTCAACAATGCCAATTTCATCTATTTCGCTCTCAATGAAAAAATGTCGTGATAGTAGTTTCTCATTTCTGTCATCCAAAACAACCATTCGGTGTAAGCCCTTGTCTAAAAGCTTGTACGGAATAGACATGGACAATTTGTCTTGGTTTAGAATAATTTTTTGATCAATAAGAGGGTACTCTTCACTATAAATAAGGAGCCGAATGCTGTCTTCTAAAACCCCAGGGCTTGACTGAATCCCAAATGAGATTTTCTGATTTTTCGGCAAATTCACTAGCCGTAGATTCATCCCATGTTCCTCTATGATTGGAATTTTGGATAATTCAGCTCCCTGAGCTTTTAGGAAATATGTCTCAGTATCCAGAGGCTGAAATAATATTTGACCATAACCTTCGGCGTTGGTTGTGAAATCACCTATTTCATTGAGTTCAGAGTTCAGAACTTTTCCTGAAATCGGGATACCTTCACCATGGGAGGAGATTGATTGGATTATTAAATTATTTGGTAGATTTTTTATTAACCTTTCTCCTTCAGGTATAGCCTTTAGGATTACCTCCTTATCCTCCGTAAGTGAAGTATATACCCCATTGGATACTCTGATTCCTTTGTAAAAGTATTTGCCAATTTCACCTTGCATCAAGTCGGTGTAAGCAACCAACAGATACTCGCCTTCTTGGATGTCATTCGGTATTTTGAGTCTACCAAAGGCAACCCCATCTTCTAAAATCAATTTTTGACTTTCTACTAATTTTCCGTTACTAGAGACAAGGTTAATATTCAGGTATTTACTTCTAATATGGTCTTTTTGTCCTGTGGAATAAAAAGTGAAGGCCGAGTAGTCTATTGTGTCCCTTATTTCAAAGATCTCTTTCTCAAGACTTACATAGACCTTTTCTATAGGGAGCTCCCGTTGCGAATTATATGCCCCAGAATTAGAAGATAAAGCATTCTGTCCAACAGATTGAAGGGTAAGGAATAAAAGGAAAACTAAACTAAGAGGTATTGCTTTCACTCTTAAAACAAAAAAGTATTCATCAAACCATCAACGTTGTATTCAAAAAAAAGATATGACGAATCCGTTTGGAGTAAGTTAGCTAAAGAAAGCCTTTCAGATTCTTTTCTAACTCTCTTTTAGTCATTACGCCTCCCTTTCTCCATAAAATTTTCCCACGCTTGAACAGGGCGTAGTGAGGAATGGATCTAACTCCAAACTGTTGCGCCAATTGTGGAGTCTTGTCTATATTGATTTTCAACAACTTGATTTTCCCATTAAACTCAGTCAGGACTTCATCTATTATCGGATTCATTGTATGGCATGGGCCACACCAATCCGCATAAAAATCAACCAGGATAGGATCAAGGCTCTTTAGGATTTTGTCTTTAGGGTTTTGTTTTGGCATCAGTGGGAAGAAACAAAAAAACCGGCTATAAGCCGGTTTTTTCAATTAAATATTTCAATATCAATTTCCAGTTGGAGCACCCGCTGGAGCAGCAGGAAGTTCGATGCCAAGTCTGGTTAGTACAAGCTCGGTGAACTTATCTTCTTCTTTTGTATAAAGAAGAATTGGAGCCTGACCTGCAGTCTCAGAGAAAATGTGAGTATAGTTGTTTTCTGCAGCGACAGCGTTGATTGCGTTGATCACCTTAGTCTGAACTGGCTCAAGAAGCTCCTGAAGCTTTCTTTGATAACTGATTTGAGCATCTTGCTCATACTTTTGAATTTCCTGCTGAAGCTTTCCTAATTCCTCTTCCTTAGTAGCTCTTGCTTCAGGAGTCATGGATTGCATAGCCTGCTGGTAGCTTTGTACCTGTCTTTGGAAAT
Organism: uncultured Limnohabitans sp.; assembly: GCA_964562785.1. Classification (GTDB taxonomy): domain Bacteria; phylum Bacteroidota; class Bacteroidia; order Cytophagales; family Cyclobacteriaceae; genus Algoriphagus. Next base: position 10,144 of record CAZLUY010000149.1, read on the forward strand.
CAGCTCCTTTTGTTTGGATGTTTGTTTGAAGCTGAGTTTGATAGTCTTGGATATCGGCTCCGATTTGCTCCATCTCTGGCATCAAATCCATAATTAATTCGACATTGGTGTAGCCGATTTTAAGTTCCTGCGCTTGAGCTACAAATCCTACACATAGCAATGCGATTGCCGAAAGGATAACTTTTACTTTCATCATTCTGTGATTTTAATAATTAATTGTTTTCTTCTATTCCTAACTCCGCTAATACGAATTCGGAGTAATCATGTATGGGATCAGTGTAAATTAACCCCGTGGGCACTGATGCCTTGTCAAAAAGCATTCCCAAATTATTCCTCCTTGTAACTACCTCGATCGCATCATAAATCTTGGATTGCAAAGGTTGTAATAATTCGGCTTGCTTTTGATAATATTGCCCATTTATCCCAAAAACCCGGCTGTTGAAAGCCTGAGATTCTTTTTCTTTTTGATTAATCTGTGCCAGGCGGTTTTTGTACATGTCTTCAGTGAGAAGGACTTCTTCTGCTTGAAGTTGGGTGTACATTTCCTTTATTTCTTTATCTAAATCCTGAGCTTGCTTTCTCCACTGATCGCTAATCTTTTGGAGCTCATCCTGGATAAATTTGTAATCTGGATGTTTGTTCAGGATATATTCCGTATCAATGTACCCGATTTTCTGAGCATAGAGCTGATTTACTCCGCCTATGAGTAGTAAAAGAAGCGCTATTTTCTTCAGAAAAATCATCTTATCTGCTGACCGATAGTAAAGTGGAATTGGGAACCGCTTCTTCTGAAGGCTCCTGGAATCGGATCAAATCCGTAACCCCAATCTACTCCAAGAAGGCCAAATGCTGGCATGAATATTCTTGCACCAAATCCTGCGGACTTTTTAAGGTCATATGGATTAAAGTCTGCATAGGATCCCCAGTTATTTCCTGCTTCGGCAAAGCCAAGGACAAATATAGTGGCTGATGGATTTGGTGAAACCAAATACCTCACCTCCATTACATATTTGTTATAAACTACACCACCATAAGGATCTGGATTTAATGAACCTCTTGTATCACGACCTGGGGTTATGGACTGGTTTTCATAACCTCTTAATCCAATGATCTCCTGGCCTAGAGCAAAGTTGTTGAAGGTCATTCCATCTCCACCCATAACGAATCGTTCAAGAGGAATCAAACCGATCTTGTCTCCATAAGATCCAAGGAATCCCATGTGTGCCCTTGCACTTGCCACCAATTTGGTCGAACCAAATAGTGGGGTGTAAATCGATGCATCAAACATCCATTTGTGATATTCCAACCACTTGTATTTCTCTTCATCTGGTGATTCCCTATCAATATTTGGGTTAAGTGAAGAATAAGGTGGTGTTACGGTAGCAGAAAGAATGATGTTTGAACCAAATCTCGGATAGATCGGATTGTCAATATTATTTCTTGCTACGGTAGTATTTAAGGCAACACTATTGGATACACCGGTTGGGTAGCTCAGACCGAATGAAGTACCAAACTGATCAAACTCATAAATTTGGAATTGAAGAGAATTACTGATACTGAAGTAATCATCTGGCCAAGTAACTCGCTTAGCAAGACCTAATGTTAGACCAGTGATCTTGAAGAAACCTATTTCATTTCCAAAGTTTTGCTGGTTGAAGAAATCCACCTGCCTTTGGACGGAGTGGTTAAAGCTAAAGCTCAAGGCATTTGGTTTTCTCCCACCAAACCAAGGTTCCGTAAGCGAAATGGAATAGTTCTGGAAAGATCGTCCATTCGCCTGTACTCTTAGAGATAGGCGCTGCCCATCACCAACAGGAAGCGGATCCCATTTATCAAAATTACCAATATTCTTCAGAGAGAAGTTATTGAAGACAAGGCCTACGGTTCCAACGAATCCATAGAATCCTCCCCATCCTCCAGAAAGCTCAATTTGGTCATTAGGCCTTTCCTCAAGCTTGAAGGTGATATCAACTGTTGCCGCTTCAAAATTTGGTCTTAAGTCAGGCTCAATGTTTTCTGGGTCAAAATATCCGAGCTGAGAAAGCTCCCTGATTGTTCTTACCAGCAGACTTCTATTAAATTTTTGACCAGGCAAAATTCGGATTTCACGCATTACCACATGATCAGAAGTTCTCTCATTACCCTGAATACTCACGCTATTCACGGTTACCTGAGGTCCTTCAAAAATCCGCATTTCAATATCAATGCTATCTTCGAATACATTGACTTCTACAGGGTCAATACTGAAGAAGAGATAACCATCATCCTGATAGAGAGAAGACACATCATCTCCCTTTTGTGGATCGTAATTAAGTCTTTTATCTAGCTTCTCTCGATTGTATACATCGCCCTTTTTAATGCCAAGTTTAGTCAATAGTACTTGGTCTGGGTGGATGTAATTACCCCTAAAGGATATGTTCCGGTAGTAGTATTTTTTACCCTCTTTAACCTCTAAATCGATGTTGATTTTATCTTGGGAGAAGTCATAAATCGAATCTTCTAAAATCTCTGCATCCCTGTATCCTTGGCTATTGTAGAAACCAATAACATTGTCCTTATCAGCACGATATTCTTTTGGAATATATTTTGACCCACTGAAAAAATTCAGCTTTATGGTCTTATTCATGTAAGTTTTAAAGTCCTCCGTCGAAGCAGGCTCAGTTTTTAAGATGGCATTTTTGTAATCAGAAAGTGAAGCATCAGTAGCTCTCGAGAACCAATCTTTGAAGATGTGAACCCTTGCGTGCTCTTTGGTTTTCTTCAGTTTACTTTTAATTCTTGATTCTGCAATCTCTTCATTTCCATAAACCTTAATTTCGTTGATACGAACTTTAGATTTAGTGTCTACCTGAAAATTTAATCTTACACTGTTTGGTAATAAAGTATCCCTCTCCTGAATAACTTTAACTTCAGTGTTTAGGTAACCCTTATCCACATAGTATTTCTGTATGTTTCTTCGTGCATTGTTCAATACGTCGTCACGTACTACTCTACCCCTGATATTTATTTTGTCTCGAAGTTCTCCCTCCTGTGTTTTGGTGACACCTGCGAACTGAACTCTCGAAAATCTTGGTCTTTCTGTAAGGTCTAAGAGTAAGTAAATATCCTCACCCTCAATTTTGGTAACAAGAATCTTTACATCCCCAATTATGCCTTGAGCCCAAAGCTTTTTCAATGCATTGGAGATCTCATCACCAGGAACCTGAATTCTGTCATCAACCTTGAGCCCTGAAAGTGAGATAATGGCGATCTCATCTAAAGTGGTTAAGCCCACTGCTTTAATTTCAGCAATCCGATAAGTCTCCGGATCGGAGTAATTAAGATCTAAAATATTTACTGGTTTCTGAGAGGCATACCGGCTTTGTCCCAGACGAATCTGAGAGAAGGCCATTCCTGCCACAAGGAAACACGTAATAAACAGTAAACTTTTTTTCATTTAATAATCTAAGATTTTACCTGCTCTCCGGTCTTACCAAATCGCCTTTCTCGATTTTGATAATCCACAATTGCATCGATAAGATGTCCACGTCTAAAGTCCGGCCAAAGAACTGGCGAGAAGTAAAGCTCAGTATAAGCCAGCTGCCACAACAAAAAGTTGCTTATCCGGTATTCACCACTTGTTCTGATCATGAGTTCTGGGTCAGGAATTTTCCTTGTTTCCAGATGACCATTAATCAGGTCTTGGGTGATTTCTTCTACTTTGAGCGTCCCTTCTGAGATTTTTTGAGCAATTCGTTTGGTAGCCTGCGTGAGCTCCCACCGTCCGCTGTAGCTTAAGGCGAGATTAAGAATCAGACCATCATTTTCAGCAGTTGTTGCATTGGCCCACTCGAGCTTTTTGCGAACAGCTTCGGGCATACTTTCTATATCCCCAATTGCCGAAAACCTGATGTTATCCTTCATCATCAATGGAACTTGCTTAGTGATCGTTTTTACTAGCAATTCCATCAAACCGTCAACCTCATCTTGAGGTCTTGACCAGTTTTCAGTAGAGAATGAAAATAGAGTCAAGTACTTAACCCCAAGATCT
>CAZLUY010000150.1:0-6269 GCA_964562785.1 uncultured Limnohabitans sp.
CCACCTGTGGACCAATAAGCTGCAAGTCCATGAGCTGAAGCTGTCAAATACATATTTTGAACAGCCATCGCCGTACAGGCAATTTCTTCCATTACTGGAATGGGTGTGCCTTCGGTTCTTTTCATCAAAATGGCAATCACATGAGAGGCCTTAGTAGGAGTCATTTTGAATTTCTCATATTTAGCCTCAACGAATGGAGTTCCGTTTTTCTCCGCTCTCTCCTTATATAGATCTGCCTGATAATTGGCTAATTTCTCTAAGCCATCACCCTTGTAAACAATAAATCGCCAAGGCTCAGTCAATTTGTGGGAAGGAGCCCAACGTGCATTTTCCAGCATCTCCTCAATTATAGAATCATCCACAGGGTCATTCTCTTTGAACTGGGCAGGAAACATAGACCGCCTTCCACGGATAATCTTATTTACTTCGTCAATATTGAAATCAGGTTTTCCCATTCTTTTTTTAATCTCTATAAAGTCAGAAAATGACTTTTGGTTCCTTATCAATTCTGATTTAAAACATCCTCAAGGAATGCACGAATATCCACCGCCAAAGCGTCAAAATCCTCCTGTCGATTATACATCATATGACCTGCTTCATAATAGGTCATCTTTATCCTCTCTTGAGGAATTTCGTGTCTGGCAAAAGTGTATTCAGAGTCAAAGAAAGGAGTGATCAAATCGTAATATCCATTAGCGACCAATACCTGCATTTTGGTATTTCTATGCATGGCAGCACTTAGTGATCTGGCAGTGCTCACATAAGAAGGTTCCCAGTATCCGCCTCCAGATTGCTTCCAATCCCAACCTGACATATTCACTGCTGAAGTGAAGTATGGCCTATCCATTTCCACTTCAAGATCGTTTTTCAGATAGTCATTAAATACTGATGTATAAGCGGCTCCTGTCATATAACTACTTGGATCTCCGAGTACTGGGCCCGCTGCTGTTGGGTCCGTTTCCTTTGCTAAGAATCTTCCATCCAGAGTACCGATTACTTTACCTTCTTCACGAAGCAACTCCTTCTTGAATCGGCCCATCATGACCTGATTGTTTGCTCGAAGAATGTAGTCCTTATCCAGTCCAATAAAGTAAGCGAGTCTGTCAGCGATTTGATCCTTCTGCTCTGGGCTTTGCTTTTCCCCTAAAAACAGAGAAGTCAGGTACTCGTTATACGCGAACTCTCTCGCTTCCTGAGCAAACTCTTCAATGGATTTTCCTTGCCCTGCTTTTCCATGATACCAAGCCGTAACCGCCTGAGATGGCAAATAGGTGAAGTATGAGGTAAGGTTGTCAGGAGAAGAGGTTGAACCCTGATAGTCCAAAGCTTGAGAAATCAGGACTATGCCATTCAAAGAAACGTTTTGACCTCCGCCTTGTAGGACTTCTGCGATTTTTGCAGCTCGGGTAGTTCCAAAGCTCTCCCCGGCGATGAATTTTGGAGCCTGCCATCTGTTGTGCTCGCTTATCCAGGTTCTGATGAACTGTGAGATAGAATTTGCATCGGCATTCAAGCCCCAGAAATCTTTGCCCTCTCCAGAGCCTTCCAGTTGACTGAAGCCGGTACCAATTGGGTCTATCATGACAATATCAACCAAATCAATTAAGAAGGCATTGTTCTCGACAAATTCATAGGGTGCTGCCCCATCATCTTCTTTTCCTTCGCTGTCGACTTTCACCACTTTGGGCCCAAAGAAACCTACATGAAGCCATATAGATGCTGATCCAGGACCTCCATTAAAAACAAACATTACAGGTCGATCTCTTTCTTCACCAGACTTGAGATAGGCAGTACTCCACATAGAACCGATGACTGATCCCTCTCCATTCTTTATGAATGTTTCTGAGACTACAGCATCATAGGTGATCTGTTTTCCATTGAAGGTGCCCGAATGGGATGTTTTAAAGACTTTGGCTTCTCTGGGTTCCCAGATTTTTTTGCCGTCCTCTTGAGCGAGAGTGCTTCCTAGAAAAATGAAGAAAGCGCAAAGGGTAAAAATCGAATTTCTCATAGTGAAATTGGTTAATAGTTAAACGCGAGTTTGATACCACCATACCAGTTTCTGGCAGGGGCGGGTTGATAAAATCGTCCGCCAAATGGATTTAGGTCATTCCCTAATGAATATAATTCATCCAGGAAATTGTCTACTCCGGTGAAGATTTCAAGATCCCATTTTCCATTGAAACTTTGACCCCATCCTAGTCGGGCATTGATCAAATTGAAAGGATCCTGATATACCGTATTGGCGTCATTCAATGGAATTTCTGAAACGTGCTGATGGGTGAGATTTAGGTAAAGGCCAAAGGAAGTTCTGGCATCCAATCGGCTCACGAGGGTAGTTTGTGGAACACCAGTCAGATCGTTGCCTGAAAAGTCATTCCCTCTTTTTTCATAATCCACAAAGGTGAAAAATTGTCCCGTGTAGGCTGTTCCGATCGAAAGCTTCCTGATAACCCCAGTGTTCTTCTGGATTAGGTCATAATCTATGGCAGCCTCAATCCCTTTTTGGTCAGTCTCTCCGGAGTTTTGGAATAGAACTACTCCTTGTTCATTCGTGAAAGTGGTAATAGTTTCATCCAGCTTAAAGAAGTAACCAACCAGATCAACACTGAATCGATCCGTTCCATGTCTAAAACCGAATTCTACATTTCTTCCTCTCTCAGCCTCTAAATCCAGATTTAAGCTTCCCTCATTGGTACGTACCTCGTCGATGGTTGGCGGGGAGAAGCCGTTACTCAAGCTGGCATAAGCCGAGGTGACATCGGAGATCATAAAGTTCAAAGCCACTCTCGGAATGACAATCGGGTCGAAATCTCGTTTTTGTACGCCTAATGATCCTCCAGAAGCATCCACCTGCCGATCAATTTCAAAGCTCGAGAAGTTCTCACTAAGCCCTAATGTGAATAAGAATCGTTCTGAGAAATTCCATTCTGCCTGCTGGAAAAGGAAGGCTTGGCTAGCTCTAAGCTTGTCTGCAAATCGGATGGTATCTGCCACTCCGCCTCGATTTCCAAAGTTCTGCGCATCTGTAACCCCTCCTTGTGCTTCGGCACCTACAATTATCCTAAAGGGTTGATTTGCGAGCCTTGTGTTGAACTCAAATTTCGTACGTCCACCATAACTAAAGCTCAGTTCTTTCTTGTAATCGAAAATAAATGGGTTCTCGAACTCTGTAGTGCTGATATAGAGTGTGGTTGTATTGGATGAGTTTTCTGAAAACTTATAATCCTGACCTATTGATCCAAATAGTGTCTGTTGATCGATGGAGCTATTTTGCGCTTCAGAACCAGGTCTTGCCTGGGTTGGATCTTCAGCCAGTTGATCTTCATTTAGTCCACCAGGAATTTCATATTGCAGATCCGAAATCAGGAGTTGAGTTCTGATTCTTTGCTTTTCTGAAGGGTTGAAACTTCCTGCTAACTGAAAAACTCTTCTGTCCATCGCCGAATGATCCCTATAGCCATCTGCTTTTTGGTCAACAAAAGATGCTTCAAAACCACCTGTTCCAATTTGCTGGGAGAGTGCAAGCCTATATTTGCTCAGCCCAAAGTCTCCGGCCAAATATTCGACACTCGCTCTACCTCCCTCAGTTTGGGCAGGACTACTCAAATTAATTACTCCTCCATTTCCTGCTCCATACGCACTGCCAGATGGGCCTTTAATCACTTCGGCAGTTTGGATGTTTGTCAGATCCAGAAGATTCAAAGGAGTGGTTCCATCAGGGGCCGTAAAAGGCACATCATTCCAATAGACTTTCACATTCCTCACTCCAAAAGGAGCGCGCAATGAGCTTCCGCGGATAGAGACCCTGTAACTTGCAGGAGCACGCTCCTCAATTCTAACCCCGGCTTTTGTATTGAAGGAATTGACTATGGAAGTTTCATTAAATCGGTTGAGGTCAGCTGGACGAACTAGCGCTATTGCCGCGGACTGCTGAAGAACTGATCTTTCACTTTCAAAAGCTAAAACGGATACTTCAGACAGGTTCAGAGGGTTTGGTCGCAATTCTATGGTGAATTCACCACCAATATATTTCCCTGTTAAACTTACATAGCCAGTTCGACTGAAGGTGTAGCTATTTTCATCCGTAACAGAAAAGATGGCTTCTCCATTCTCATCAGTGAATATTTCCTGACCATCTTCCGAAATGATGCTGACACCATTTATGGGGGTTCGATTGTCAAAATCAATGACTATAAACTTTGTCTGCGAGTAGGACCCAAAGCTGATGAGAACCAGAAGGAAGACCAGAATTTTTTTCATTGCGTGAATTTAATTGCTTTTGTATACAGCACTAGTACCACTTAAAAATTAGCCTGTTGTTTGGCACTTGTAAAAAAAAGATGGATTAGGAGCTAATTTCGAAGATTTCATAGGTTACCAGATCCTCAGAATCTGATTGCTTTTCGAGGAGTATCCCTTCCTTGATCACCTGGAAGCCTTCTATGAAATATTGGTCATTGTCAATCTCTATCACACCGACTTCATTAAAGTCTCTATCAAAAACCATGATACTCATTTCGGGGACTCTTTTTACACCAGTTCCACCTCTTGGATTTGCCATTATATCCACGATTGCCTCTTCGCTGTAAGCACTGTTCATGGACCTGTAATATAGATCACGATGAGGATCATAGATTAATCCTTTGGTAGCAGGGTTAGAAAAAGTATGTGGGTAGAAGACATTTCTATCTATGTCAAATTCAGGTAAGGAGGTAAATTTCCCATCATACAGATCTTCAAAAAGCTCATATGAATCCAGAAGATTTAAGGCGAAATCAAAAACGAAAACTCGTTCATCAATAGGGAAGGATTGGACAATGATGGAGTCTTCATAATTGACGGTGTAGACAGGAGTCTCGAGGAAAGTCCCCCAAAAGCCAGACTTAAAATACCTGTCACTAAAGCCAAGATCATAATTGAAGATTCTATTATTTAAATCATAATCGATTACCAAGTTCCTCTGAGCGTATCTGACTTTGAAAGGATCAATATCGGGAGAGCTTGGAATAATGAGCCGATTACCCAGGTCAAGAATAGGAGAAGCAGTCCAGATGGTTGGCAATGCTGTTTCCAGTGAAGGGGAATTTGAATTATCAGCCCTAAGTCGAAAACGGTCTTTTACCATTCCAGTCGTATCGACAAGAGTCAATTCATAATCGTAGCGATTCAGTACAAAGATGCTATCCACATTTCTGACATAGAAGCCATCCAATCTACTGATTCCATTTGGGCCTTCTTTTTCGAGAGGCACATCAAAAGACTTATCGGGATCAAAAGTATGGGCAAAGTGAATCAGCTCAGGATCTGTCCTTATGGGATCCTGAAAAACAAGATACTCCTCGCCTTCCAAGTCGGCCGTTTCCAGAAAAAGCCAGGTGGAGGAAGCATTATCACCGATTGGGATTTCTACGGTTCCTTTAGAGACTAATTCGAGCTTTTTGTATTCTGTTTTCTGTGAGCAGGAGAAACAGAACATGAGGAGCCCCATTATTATTGGGATTAACTTTTTTCTCACTAAAAGTGGGTTTGGTTTTCGGCTTGTAAACATAAGAATGTGAGGGCAATTCGGAAAGAAATAACCGATGATCACTCCTTTGTCTTTCAGGGCACAATGATCTTTCGATTCTTCCTCATTATCCGTATTATCCATGCCCAATTAAACCTATGAAGCATTCTATTTATCTATTGAGCCTCTTCTTAATCTGTGCCTGTGCACCAGAGGTAGCTCCTCCCGAACCAGTTTTACCCATACCTTCCGAGCGCCAGATCGAATGGCAAGAGCTGGAGTATTATGGATTTATTCATTTTAATATGAATACTTTCTCGGATAGAGAGTGGGGATTTGGAGATGAATCTCCTTCGGATTTCAATCCGACTGAATTAGATGCTAGACAATGGGCGAGAGTGGCATCCGAAGCAGGAATGAAGGGATTGATCATCACCGCTAAGCACCATGATGGATTCGTTCTTTGGCCATCGGCCTACACTGAGCATTCGGTAAAGAATAGTCCCTGGCGTGGAGGAGAAGGTGATTTGATTAAAGAATTTGCAGATGCATGTAGAGAATATGGATTGAAGGTTGGAATCTACTATTCTCCCTGGGATAGGAATCATCCAGATTATGGAAAGCCTGAATACATCACATATATGCGTAATCAGCTTAATGAACTGCTCACCAATTATGGAGATATTTTCGAGGTATGGTTTGATGGAGCAAATGGTGGAGATGGTTGGTATGGCGGGGCAAATGAGACCAGAAAGGTGGA
>CAZLUY010000151.1:0-7064 GCA_964562785.1 uncultured Limnohabitans sp.
GTTTACCCAGACTGACTTGAAGATTCTTGATTTCTAATTTACTCACCAATCAAAGTATTTGGATTGGTAATAGGGCTGGAAGAAGGTGGCTTTCAGGAACTCCTTCCTGAAGAAGATGAATGGATTATCCATAATGGCATAAGGAAGTATATGGTACCATTTGACTCCCAAATTTTTATAATTCTCCTTGAAGTCTTCTTCAAAACCGAATTGCTCTGCGGCTAGAAGTACTGCTGATCGTTGACAAAGTGATTTGTTAAAGGGAATCAAGAGCATCTTTCTGAAGCCATTTTCATGGAGAAGGTCCTTCATTTTTTTATAATCCTGATGACGACTGAAGGCATCCAATTGCGAGCTGATCATAGCTCCTAGAAATATTGTGCTTAAAGAAATTCGAATTATGAGAGGGTCCCCAAGAGAATAGTCCCACCAAATCATGCAAACAGCTCCGAAACAAGCAAAAGTGAAGGAGTGAAGCAAAAGTCCTGACCGTACGTAATACGAAATTTTATTTTTAAAAACTCTTTGTTTCCGAATATTAAAAACATACTGCATATTACTTGGCAGGATTTTATTCTAATAAAATTTACTAAAACCCAATGAGAAAAATCGGATCAGGCTTAATATTTTTCATACTACTTATTTCGTTTGGTTGTGAGCAAAAGCCCACCAAGCCAAACATCATTTACATTCTTGCTGATGATTTGGGATATGGAGAAGTAGGTTATCAGGGTCAGGATAAAATCCACACGCCTAATATTGATGCCTTGGCAAAATCAGGGATGATTTTCACCAATCACTATACTGGTGCTCCGGTTTGTGCGCCAGCTAGATCCATTTTTCTGACCGGTCAGCATGGTGGTCACACCTATATTCGAGGTAATGACGAATGGGGACATAGAGGAGAAGTCTGGAATTATGCCAAAGCGGCTGTAGATCCTAATCTAGAAGGGCAGCGGCCTCTACCAAAGGAAACCCTTACCGTTGGAAAAATCCTACAGGGTCAAGGCTATAAAACAGGGTTAGTAGGAAAGTGGGGACTTGGAGCTCCTTTGAGTGAAGGCATTCCAAATAACCTGGGTTTCGATTATTTCTATGGATACAATTGCCAGAGACAGGCGCATAATCTATACCCTCCCCATATGTGGGAGAATAAGACCAAGGTCAAATTGAATAATGAAGTGGTGGTTCCAGGAACTAAGCTGGATTCACTGGCTGATCCAAATAGCCCAGAGAGTTATGCCCGATACACTCAGCCCGATTTCGCTCCTGATCTAATGCATGAAAAGGCTTTGAGCTTTGTGGAGGAGAATAAAGAAGGACCATTTTTTCTGTATTACGCTTCACCCCTTCCTCACCTTCCGATTCAGGCTCCAAAGGAGATCGTAGACCAATACAGAGAAGAATTCGGGGATGAAGCTCCCTATGATGGTTCGAGAGGATATTTCCCAAATCAATTTCCAAGAGCTACTTATGCTGCAATGATTACCCGTTTGGACCAGCATGTCGGAGAATTGGTTGCGAAACTTGAAGAGCTCGGTCTTCGGGAAAATACGCTGATTGTATTCACTTCGGATAATGGACCGACTTTTACAGGGGGTGTGGATTTCGACTATTTTGAAAGCTCTGCCCCATTTTCGAATGGCTACGGCAGAACCAAAGGGTCTGTTTATGAAGGGGGCGTCAGAGTACCCATGGTGGCGAGCTGGCCGGGTACAGTCCAGGCTGGATCTGAGTCTGATCTTCCATCCATCTTCTATGATATGATGCCGACATTCTGTGACCTCCTAGGATTAGAAATTCCTGCTGAGACTGACGGAATAAGTTTCCTTCCAACTCTTATGGGAGAAGAGCAAAGTCAAACGCATGATTATCTGTACTGGGAATATCCAGAGTATGGAGGACAGCAAGCCATCCGAATGGGTAAATGGAAGGCAGTTCGAACCAATATTAAAAGGGAGGGCAATCTAAAAATTGAGCTATACGATCTTGAAAAGGACATCCTTGAGCAGAACGATATCTCAGATGATCATCCAGAGATAGTAACTCAGATGGAAGAAATCTTTAAAGCTGAACACATCGAATCACCCATTGATCGTTTCAAAATGGAGGCTTTGGGAGATACGATGAGTGAATCGACAACTAACTGAAAGTAGATTCGGAAAGCCCTAGAAGTTGATGTATTTACTAGGAGTAAACTTGTAGTCTTTCTTCACCCGAATAATCAGCTGAATTAGCGGCGTGAAAGACCCTACCCATCCGAGCTTCTCCCCATTCTCATCAAACCCCAGATTCCCTACTCCAATCAAGGGAGCGAAGCCCAAAGAATGGACTTCATTGAAGACATAGGCTATGGACGGTCCGAAACGAACGAATTCAACTCCATTAAAATCACCGCTCCACCGATAGAAACCACCGATTAATCCACTCACTACAAGGCTCTCATTGATTACCTGGTTGTAGTTAATTACATAGCGAAGTCCATGCCTGCCATCACCACGGTTATTGATATCGTATTGATATTTGAGTTGATGAACGAATTGCCCTTTGGGTGCCCATTTAAAGTAGTCCTTTCTTACAATACCGAAACCAGGCCTGAAATCCATGACATCGTTCTTCCGAGCCATTCTAAAGTCAGGTACAATTTCCCAAGTCGCATTTGGTGAATAGGTGATTACTGCTTCATAAAAAACCTGATCAAGTGCAGTAACATCTTCTTTGGCTCTCCATTGAAGCTCGTGGGAATGCTTCCAATTTCCTTCGCCACCAAAAACGATTTTTTGACCCATCAAAAACCAGTTATCCCATCGGTCGATATCTTCATCTTGTGCAAGACAAAGATTACTTAATAGAAAAAGGGCAAGAAAAAGTAGTCTATTCAACCGCATCCTAAAAACTCAAATTACTGGTCTTAAAAAGATTAATGTAAGGAATATTTTTCGACACTCAGAGACCCAAAAGTCCTATAATTGATACCCTATTCAAATAATGAAGCTATATCTTCCACCAATTGGTCTCTCCCAGGATAGGCATTATTGGTTAGGAGAATGATGGTTTTTTTAGCGTCAAGAAAGCGAACGAAAATGTTTCTGTATCCGGGATTACTCCCTGTATGCATTACCTTCTGACCAAGCGGTCCTTCTTCTTCTTCCACCTCTAGATCCCAACCAAAGCCATAAGAGCTCAGACTGCCATCATTTAGCTTCTGGGGTCTAAAAGCTTCTTCAAGTGTTTCTTGCTTGATTAGTTTCTCTGTATATAAGGCCTGATCCCAGATCAATAAATCTTCCACAGTTCCACTTACCCTCCCAGGACCTTTTCGGCCTCCCAGCCAGTAGATATAATTGGATGAGGGGAAATTTGCTGCATCTACAAAATCTCCAGACTCATCTTTCTGATGCCCTAAGGCAAAATTCTTGACTTTGCCTTTCTCTTCAATGGACCGAATGTCCGTATCCTTCAACCCCAATGGTTCGAAAATCCACTCTCTTGAAAGTTCTACGAAATCTTTTCCAGTTACTTCTTCGACGACACTTCCTAGGAGAACATAGCCTGTATTACTGTATTGATAATCTTCTCCAGGCTGGAATTCTATGGGTGGGGCATATTCTCTTAAATATTCCAGAATTTCCTCGTTTCCGGCGATTTTGCTCTTGTCCCAATGCTCGTCCAATACAGCGGCATAATCAGGAAGGCCTGATGTATGAGTGAGCAATTGCCTTAGGGTAATTCCAGAGTAGGGAGTCTGTATATACTTGTCTAGAGGATCGTCAAAATCCAGCAAACCCTTCTCCTCGCACATCATCACCAGCATAGATGTAAATTGCTTGGAAATAGAAGCCAGTTCAAAAATGTCGTCCTTCTTGAGTTTCTTTCCGCTTTCGTATTCACGGAAGCCAGTTGCCTCAAAGAAGATTGGCTCTCCTTCTTCAGCTACCAGTAGTACTCCTGAAAGGCCATCTTCCTGCGCCTCCAAGAAGAGGTCATAAATCCCTTTCTCCTGGGCGGATAATGGGATTAATGGATAGCCGAGAAGTAAAATTGAAAATAGGGCGAGCTTTAATTTATTCATCATAGCATCCTGGGTCTGGAATTGAAAAAGATACAAAAATTGGGGTAATTGAGGTCTCCCAACCTAAACAGAAAAACCCATGAGAAGCCTTTGGTTTATCCCTCTCTTATTTATTTCATTTTCCATTTTAGCTCAGAAGAAAGCGGTTATTGTACTGGTTGATGGAATACCAGCAGACCTTATCGAGCAGCTGGATACTCCAACCTTAGATGCCATCACGAAAGAAGGTGGATTCACCCGAGCAATCATGGGTGGAGAAATCGGGGGAGAGACAGAATCGCCAACAATTTCTGCGGTTTGCTATAACACCATGCTTACCGGAACATGGGCAAACAAACACAATGTCTACGGTAATGGCATAAAGGATCCAAACTATCAATATTGGAGCATCTTTCGAATGGTAAGGGAAAGTGAACCCAATGCGAATCTTGCGATTTTTTCGACATGGGAAGATAATCGGACCAAACTTCTGGGAGAGGGACTAGATGAAACAGGAAACTTGAAATTGGATATTTCATTCGATGGATATGAGAAAGATCTAGAGACTTTCCCCCACGATCCAGAAAAGGATTACTTGGCGAATATTGATCAACTAGTATCCGAGAATGCGGCAGAGACAATTCTTCAAGAAGGTCCTGATTTAAGCTGGGTTTACCTTGAGCATACCGATGCAGTCGGGCATCGCTTAGGGGATAGTCCTGAGATGAATGCTGCTGTTCAGGCTGTTGATAAGCGCCTGGGGATAATTTGGGAAGCTGTTGAGCAAAGAAGAAAAGAGACAGGAGAAGAATGGCTTATCCTCATAACCACCGATCATGGGAGAACCCTTAAAGATGGTAAGGGTCACGGAGGGCAGAGTGCAAGAGAAAGAGCAATTTGGATTGTTACGAATGCTCAAGGCCTCAATTCAAATTTCAAGATTAATCAACCCGAAATGGTGGATATTGCTCCTAGTTTGATATCATTTTTCGGACTTGAGGTTCCCAGTAGAATTCTTGACCAGCTAGATGGGAAGTCCTTTATAGGTGAAGAATAAAAAAGCTCTGACAGTGATGTCAGAGCTTTTTCGATTATTTATTGTCAAGCATTCCCTTACGATTTGGGGAACGAGGGACAGGCCAGAATGATGGTTGTCCACTTCTTTGATTTGTTGGGACACGACGTTTTCTAGAAACTAGCTCCGGCTCCTCACATGCCATGTAAACAAGGATGGCGGTAAGGATGGCATTATTTTTCACCTCCTCAAATACGATTTTGTCATAGGTGTCAAGGTTGGTGTGCCAGGTGTAATTAAAGTATGACCAGCTTAATGAGCTCAGAGAAAATGCAGGTACACCAGCAGCTACGAAGGAGGCATAATCTGATCCTCCTCTACCTGGGTTACCAGGGAAAGTGGTTTCTAGCTCCCGCGTGATTGGGCCAGGAACTTCTCCCAGCCACCTTCCCAGGTATTCATAGCTATCTACAAAGCCCTGACCTGATAGACGTGCAATACGTCCTGTTCCATTATCCTGGTTGAACAGTACCTGGATTTTATCCAAGGTTTCAGGGTTATCTTCTACAAACGCTCTTGATCCATTCAGACCTTGCTCTTCAGATCCCCAAAGTCCAACAAGAATGGTTCGCTTTGGATTTGGATATACCTTCTTAAGAATTCTCATTACCTCCATCATGGTGATGGTTCCAGTACCATTATCAGTGGCGCCAGTACCACCATCCCATGAGTCAAAGTGTGCAGATAACATCACATATTCATCAGGCTTCTCAGTTCCTTTGATTTCAGCTAGGGTGTTGAAGGTTGGTTGAGCACCAGTTTCCTGAGATTGTACATTCATATTGATGGTCGGCTTCTTTCCGCTTTCTACTAATCTGAATAGCAAGCCATAATCCTCTAGTGATAGGTCTACTGTTGGAACTTGCTTGGTGTAAGCGGAGAAAATCTTATTAGCTCCAAAGCCTTTAGACCAGTAGGAAGTAATAATTCCAAGGGCACCTGCCTCTTCCAATACTACTGGAAGCTCTCTTCTACCAACACCAGTTTTGTCCATTCGCTCGGCCCAGTTATCCTCCATTTCGCTTCTTTCTTCCTTGATTTTGGCGAAGGATTCTTCTGTTGCCCACTCCTCCCAATTGTAATCAGGTCTTCCACTTACCTGAGGCATGGAAACCATCACGTATTTTCCTTTCACATTTGGCAGCCAATCTTCGAAGCTCTCATCTTCTTCCAGGTGTGGAAGGGTAATTACTTCTCCAGTTGCTCCACCTTCAGGGCTTGATGGGCTCCAGGCCAGCTGCTGTCCAGCAAGAGATTTAACCCATGGAGATAGCATGTCGATGTGGCTGATTCCTCTGTCCCAGCCTCTCCATTCTCCCCATTGCTCATTGCGAGCCTCTAATCCCCATTCCTCAAATTGACCAACTGCCCAGTTATGAGCCTGCTCCATTTTAGGCGATCCAACTAGCCTTGGACCAATTCCGTCCAAGAGCTCGTGAGCAAGATTTTTGAGTTGAGAATTTTCATTGGCTTCTTTAATAATGTTTTCAATTACTTCGTCTTGAGCCTTGGTTTGAAAGCCAAAAAGCAAGACAAAAGCCAGTGTTAATGCATAGTATTTTTTCATATTCAATCAATTAGTCCCCAAAAATGGAAAGATTAATTGATTGAAAAAGGCCGCTTATGGATTAGTCAAGCGTTAATTCCCTAATAAAGCTGATTTCATCTTCTGAATAGGGGGTGCCATCCGTTCTTAAGATGTCATGATGCCAGATGGCAGGTTCTGCTTCATATTCTATCTGCCAGGTTTCCCAGGGATAAATGGTATTGGTTTTTCCAGATACAAAACCCCAATTGATTGCTGCAATTTTATTTTCCTTGAGAATAGGAAGAACCGCTTGAAAGGTATTTCCAACACCTCTGGCAAGGTATTCAGTACATAAAAGTGGGCGTCCGTATTTCTTGAGTTCTTCTATTTTTCTTTCGACAGCATTAATA
>CAZLUY010000152.1:0-7245 GCA_964562785.1 uncultured Limnohabitans sp.
TAATCCACTTCTTTATTTTAAGGAAGTGGATTATTTTTTTTGGCATGAAACCTGTTTCTTTGCCTATCCTAATTTTTACTAGAGTTTTTTTTCAAAATGTGTGGAATTGTAGCATATGTGGGAGAGCAGGAAGCTTTGCCTATCATCATCAAGGGACTTAAGAGATTAGAATACCGAGGGTACGATAGTTCGGGAGTTGCTCTTATGAATAATGAGGGTCTGAACATCTATAAAAAGAAAGGGAAAGTAAGTCATCTTGAGGAATTTCTAGCTGACCAGGGAGATTTGTCTTCCCATATTGGGATAGGTCATACGCGTTGGGCTACGCATGGTGAGCCTAATGATACCAATGCTCACCCACATTACTCATCGACTGAGAAGATTGCTATTATCCATAATGGGATCATAGAAAATTATGAAGTCTTAAAGCAAGACCTGATGTCAAAAGGGTATTCCTTTGATTCAGACACTGACACTGAAGTATTCGTCAAGTTCATTGAAGACATCTATGTAAATAATTCATTTAGTCTTGAAGAAGCTTTAAGACTTGCTTTACATCAGGTAGTTGGGGCATATGCCATTGTCCTGATGAATAAAGAGGAGCCTGGAACCTTGATTGCTGCTCGTAAGGGGTCCCCATTAGTCATTGGCGTGGGAGAAGATGAGTTTTTCCTTGCATCTGATGCTACACCAATTATCGAATACACGAATAAGGTGGTTTATCTTGATGATTATGAAATTGCTGTGATTCGTGATAACAGACTTCAAATTAAGACTATCCAAAATGTAGAGACCAACCCTTATATCAATAAGCTAGAGATGGAGCTCGAGGCAATTGAGAAGGGCGGGTATGATCATTTTATGCTCAAGGAAATCTACGAGCAGCCCAAATCTATTGAAGATTGCTTGAGAGGTAGACTGGATGCGAAAGCAGGTAGACTTGTACTAGGTGGTCTAAGGGACTACATGAATAAATTTCAGAATGCTGAAAGAATAATAATTACAGCTTGTGGTACTTCATGGCATGCAGGATTAGTTGCTGAGTATTTGTTCGAAGAGTTTGCCAGAGTACCAGTGGAGGTTGAATATGCCTCTGAGTTCCGATATAGGAACCCGGTGATTAGCGAAAAGGATTTTGTCATTGCCATTTCCCAATCTGGAGAAACTGCGGATACTCTTGCAGCTATTGAATTAGCAAAATCTAAGGGAGCTACAATCTTTGGTGTTTGTAATGCTGTGGGATCGTCGATTCCGAGGGCAACCCATGCGGGTTCATACACTCACGCAGGACCCGAAATTGGAGTTGCTTCCACGAAGGCATTTACCGCGCAAATCTCAGTTTTAGCCATGATGGCATTAAAGCTTGGCTATCAGCGAGGGACACTTCCTGAAAATAAGTATAGGGAATTACTTCATGAACTTGAGTCTGTTCCATCAAAGGTGGAGAAAGCTTTGGAGACAAATGATGCTATCAAATATATCTCTGATGAATACAAGGATGTTTCCAACGCTCTTTATTTAGGACGAGGCTACAATTTCCCAGTGGCGCTTGAGGGAGCTCTTAAACTGAAAGAGATTTCATATATCCATGCAGAGGGTTACCCAGCTGCAGAAATGAAGCATGGACCAATCGCCTTGATTGACGAAGAAATGCCGGTAATATTCATCGCTACGCAGGATAGCTCCTATGAGAAGGTAGTAAGTAATATTCAAGAGGTAAAAGCTCGAAAAGGGAAAATAATCGCTGTTGTAACTGAAGGTGATACTGCCGTGAGGGCTATGGCTGATCATGTGATTGAGATCCCTCGTACACATGAAGCCTTTAACCCACTTGTGGCGGTTGTTCCTTTACAATTGCTGTCTTACCACATCGCCGTAATGAGAGGTTGCAATGTAGATCAACCTCGTAATCTGGCTAAATCTGTGACTGTAGAATAAGGGCGATTAATCCCACCAGAAAATAAGGCTTTGTGATTTCTCTCAAAGCCTTATTTGCATTCACCAGGGGTATATGATATTACTCCACTATTGTCTGCTGAGCATGAATTCGGATAAGTCTTTCCGTCACAGCCACATACTGGGTCGTATTCTAGGGTGCAAGCCCCGTTTGTGATTTTTTCTTTATCAATGCAGTCCTCAGGGTCTATCTCATCCCCACATTTAAAAGCAGTGACAATTAAAACTCCAAATAGAAGAAGGTGGAATCTTTTCATTAGACAGGGATCAAATGCTGCTTCAAAGTAACGAATTTTTGAGCCTTAAGTTGCTCTTCTTGCTGAGCGAAAATTTCATACTTTTGTTGATTATTCTTTCAAAATGCTAGATAAGTTACAAACCCTAAAAGATCGATTTGAGGAAGTAGGACAGCTTATAGTTCTTCCAGAAAGCATGGCTGACATGGCTCAGTACACCAAGCTTACCAAAGAATACAAGGATCTTGAAAAGATTGTCAAAGTGGGAGATGAATATAAGCTAGTGCTTCAGAATCTGGAGAGTACCAAGGAAATTTTGGAAAATGAGAAGGATCCGGATTTTAGGGATATGGCCAAGGCCGAATTGGAAGAATTAAAAGAAAGACATTCGATTTTGGAGGATGAAATCAAGCAATTGCTTATACCGAAAGACCCGAATGACTCAAAGGATGCCATTCTTGAAATCCGCGCAGGAAGTGGTGGGGATGAGGCCGCAATATTTGCGGGGGATCTTTTTAGGATGTACGAGCGATTTTGTGAAAAGCAGGGATGGAAGCTCACCGTTTTGGATTTGACTTTCGGCACAGCTGGAGGATACAAAGAAATTATTGCGACCATGACAGGAGCTGACGTGTATGGCATGATGAAGTTCGAATCCGGAGTTCACAGAGTTCAGCGAGTGCCTGCCACCGAATCACAAGGACGAGTTCACACATCTGCCGCTTCTGTAGCGGTTTTACCTGAAATGGATGAAGTGGAAGTGGATATTGATATGAATGATGTAAGGAAAGACACTTACTGTTCTTCGGGTCCCGGTGGACAATCTGTAAACACGACTTATTCTGCTGTAAGATTAACTCACAATCCAACAGGGTTAGTAGTCACTTGCCAGGATGAAAAATCACAGATTAAGAATTTCGAAAAGGCATTAAAGGTTTTGCGATCTCGACTTTATGAGATTGAGCTGGCCAAGCATAATGAAGAGGTAGGTGCTCAAAGACGGTCAATGGTTGGCAGTGGTGATCGTTCAGACAAAATCCGGACTTACAATTATTCTCAGTCTAGAGTCACGGATCATAGAATAAATAAAACAGTTTATAATCTTCCGGACGTCATGGATGGAAGCATTGAAGATTTTATTTCCGCATTAAGGATCGCAGAGAATTTTGAGAAAATGAAGGCGGGTGGAATGGACGAGTGACGACTGGTTATTTTTTTCAGCTATTAATGTATAGATTTGATTCCAAGGTAGTTTATAGAATCCGCAGAAGTAATGGTAATATCAGGAGAGAGAGAAATTAACTTGGTAACATGGAATGAAGCTCATTTTCATCAGCTTTATCCATTGGCGAACAATCCCAAAATCGCCATGAACCTTAAGGATAGTTTCCCTCAACCTTATACTATTCATGATGCCAGACATTGGATTGAGCATAACCAAAAATTCAATCCGCCACAGAATTTTGCGATAGAATTCGAAGGTAGGCTTGCAGGCTCCATTGGTGCTGAAATCGGTAAAGCGGAGCTAAGAACAAATATGGAACTGGGATTTTGGATAGGGGAACCCTTTTCTGGAAAGGGAATAGCCACTGAAGCTGTCAAACTCTATACAGACTACATTTTCGAAAAGTTTGATATAGAAAGGATTTACGCACAAGTCTATGACTTTAATGGTGCATCTATGAATGTCCTTGAGAAAGCTGGATATATTCCAGAAGCCATTTTGAAAAGAGCTTTTATCAAGAACAACACTATTGGCGATATCTTTCAATACGTCTCTGTACGTGGTGAAAATGAGGAGACTACTGAATAATTACCCGCTCCATTACTATTTCTTTCTGGCTTATTAGCTGGACAAGGTTTACCCCTCTGGGGAGATTTTCTACCCTAATGTTGTTCTGACCAGGTCTGATTTTGATTCTTCTAACAAGGCTTCCCTGAACTGACCAGATTTCTATTTCCTGCCATTTATTCAAGTCGTCGAGTTCTATGGAAATATTTCCTTGACTTGGGTTTGGGAATATCTTCACAGCGCCATTAATTGGAGACTCCAAAGAGGTAATGATATTTACTAGAACATCCAGAACCTGAGCTTCTCCCGAATCACATTCATTCCTCGGGATGACCGTAATTTGAGCATCTCCTTCCTCCTCCCAATCAATAGTAACCTGTTCACTTCCTTGACCAGATTTTACCCTAGCATTGACCCCTGATATTTCCCAGGTATAGTTGGTCCTTTCGACTCCTTCAATGGAATAGATCTGTTCGCCTATCCCTACAATTGATTCACCTTGAATTTCTGATGGTTGCTCTGGTGTAGCATTAACTTGAATGGCTAAATCTTCAAGGTCGGTTTCCCCGCAGCTATTAATCAGTTTAAGAGAGATTTGATTGATTCCATCTTCTGTCCATTCGACATCTATTTTTGATGTGTTCTGACCTGATATGATTTCACCTCCAAAAACAGACCATTCATAGGTCATGTCTGTTAATTCTGTAATCCTGTATTCAATTGTTTCTCCAATACAGGTTACGGCTGTTCCTTCGATTGAAATATTACTAGCAGGGAGAGTATTTACATCCACTTCAAGGGCAGAAGTTTCTCCATTGCCACAGAAATTTTCATTGGTAACCAAGACGGCATTTCTACCTAGAGTATTCCAGTCAACCCGAATTCTACTTGTTCCCTGCCCTTCAATTATTTCGCCACCGTCTACTCTCCATTGAATCAATGCGCCTTCAACCTGAGGATCCTCAATACTGTACTCCTGAATTCCAAGACAGCTTTCGGTTGGGCCCGATATCTCGCTTAATGGTCCTGGTTGAACACAGATAAAGTTTAACAAAGTACCATCCTCTCCAGCTGCAAAAGCTACTAAAGGAGTTCCAATACTAATGGAAGAAAGGTCCGACCTTGTTCCGCTTGGTATCTGAGTCCATGTCTCTCCTCCATCTTTTGTTTGGGCAGTAAAGCCGTTATCTCCCACAGCCATACCAAGATTATCGTCCCAGAAGTCCACATCATTTATGTTTTCCGTGAAATCGTTGGAAATCAATCTCCAGTCTAAAGCCTTGTTTTCACCCTTTAGAATGATACCTGCGTCTCCGACGATAACGGCAGTGGAAGAATCGACTTTAGCAAGGGCATTTAAATCCTCTGTTGTAAGCTTGTCTAGGTTCTCCCATTCGTTACCACCATTTGACCAACTTATCTGGCCATTAGAACCCATGGCGAAACCTACCTGAAAGTCAAAGAAAGTGACATCGCGTAAATCCTCAGTCGTATTCGTTGCGATATCTGAATCCCAGGTCCCACCTGAATCGAAAGACCTTCCTATGTAACCAGAGGATCCAGCAATGTAGGCAACAGATGGGGCGAATAGATAGAATCCGTTGATGGCTTCCTCGGTTTCTGCACTTACATCTACCCAAGACCTTCCTTGATTTCCAGTACGGAACATTCTTCCAGATGGACCAGATACATATCCAAACCCTGTATTCCAAAAGTCAATAGAGAGTATATCAATTTGTTCTGGAAGTGACCTGTCGGCAATACTCACGCCTGCATTTCCTGTAACATATACCGCACCTTGTTCCCCTGCCACAAATCCAAAACGATCACTTTTAAAATCTAAGTCAGTAAAATCATTTCGAATTCCAGCGAGCCTCGTGGTCCAAGATCCTCCTCCATTTGCAGATAAGATCAAATAGCCATCCTGACCGACCGAGAAAACATTGTTAGTGTTAGGGAGATATTTCAATTGTTTCAGATGGCGAACATTCCCTTCCCCAAGGTTTGCTCGACCAAAACTGTTTCCACCATTGATAGAACGAATTGCAGTGCCGTCGGATCCTACAGCAGTAACAATGTTGTTATTACTGGGCCTTGATATGACATCCATTAAATTTGTAGTCACACCTGAATTAAGAATCTCCCAATTCTCTCCTGAATCACTCGTTCTCAGAATGGTTCCAACATCTCCCGCGACAAAGCCCACTCCGTTTTCTCCAAATGAAATGGCATTCAAGCTATTTGTTGTGCCAGTAGATTGCTGAGACCATGTTTCACCTTTGTTGACGGAAAGGTAGATTTGGCCATTCCCTCCAGCCGAATAAATCGAATCGGCACTTACGAAGGTTAGATCATGAAGCTCTGATCCTGGGAATGAATTGAGCTCGGTCCAGCTTTGTCCTTGGTTTGTGGAGATGAAGATTTCATTCTTACCGTACACAAAGATTAAGTCCTGATTGAATGCGGAAATGCCATGTAGGTCACCGCTGGCAGGAATATTTAATGGGGCCCAAGAACCTCCTCCATTTTGGGTGATTAGTGCATATGAGTTCTCTCCTGCCGCCAGCCCTAAATTTTCATTGAAAAAGGTAATATCAAGAATTCGTTCCTCTGGGAGGAATTCATCCTCAACCCATGTTAAGCCTCCGTCAGAAGATCGGATCAATAAACTTTCTCCAGCGGCCCAACCATTATTTTCATCTAACCAGGAAATAGTCTCAAGGTCGAGCCCCCAGCTTTGCATTCGTTGCCAGGATTGTGCGGAGAGATTTCCGTAAAAAATTAAGAGTAGAATAAAACCGAAGCTCAATTTCCGCATTAATCAAAAATAAAACTCTTTATTAAATAAGAGTCTCTTTTAAACAAAGAATGGGTGTTTTATCTCAACTCGATATAATTGATAATTCAAAAGAATTATTTTTAACCATGAACAGGAATTGTCTAACCTTTATTTTCATCACATTTGTCACCTTAATTTTGAGTGCATGTGGTGGCGGAGAGCGAGTATCTAAGGAAGTCTTTGATGCTGTAAATGAGAATATGGAGGTAAAAAGACTCACTGAAGCGGAAATTCTTCAAGAAGCCATGATTTGGGGTGATTCTATTTCATCAGAAGCTCAAAGACAATTAGTCACCGCATTGACCAAGGCGGTTTTTGAAAATGGTACTGTTGGTGCGATTGAGTTTTGTAATGTCAATGCCTTGCCCATTCTTGAAAGTGTTTCTGAAGACTATTCGGTTTCGATAAGGAGAGTTTCTAAT
>CAZLUY010000153.1:0-7386 GCA_964562785.1 uncultured Limnohabitans sp.
GAAGCACATGGTGCATTGAAAACAGTTGCCGTTTCCTTAATGAAAATCGGAAATGATATCAGAATGCTTTCCTCAGGTCCGAGATCAGGAATTGGCGAAATTTTGATCCCAGAAAATGAGCCTGGATCTTCTATTATGCCAGGTAAAGTGAACCCTACTCAATGTGAGGCATTGACCATGGTAGCTGCACAAGTGATGGGGAATGATGTGGCGTTAAGCGTTGGTGGCGCAACTGGACATTTTGAATTGAATGTGTTCAAACCTATGATGGCGGCGAACTTCCTTCAATCAGCAAGACTGATTGGAGACGCTTGTGTTTCCTTCAATAATAACTGTGCTGTAGGAATTGAACCAAATGAGCCTATGATCAAGAGACATTTAGAGAATTCTCTGATGCTGGTAACTGCGTTGAATACGCATATTGGTTATGAGAATGCTGCAGCAATAGCGAAGAAGGCACATAAAGAAGGCACAAGCCTGAGAGAAGCGGCAATTGCTTTAGATCTTTTGACCTCTGAGCAATTCGACGAATGGGTAAGACCTGAAGATATGACCGGTGGTTTGAAGTAAATTCTCAAGACAAAAAAGCCCGGTTCCATTATGGAACCGGGCTTTTTTTATGCCTTTGATTTGATTATCCCTTTGTAAAAGGATTCGACTTTCGGATATACTTTTTTGGTAGTTCGCCTTCGGTACTGGCTACTAC
This sequence comes from uncultured Limnohabitans sp., assembly GCA_964562785.1. Taxonomy (GTDB): domain Bacteria; phylum Bacteroidota; class Bacteroidia; order Cytophagales; family Cyclobacteriaceae; genus Algoriphagus. The sequence goes on from CAZLUY010000153.1 coordinate 707, forward strand.
AGAACAAACTGTTGCATCTCCAGTGACATTTACCACTGTCCTAAACATGTCCAGTATTCGATCCGGAGCAAGGATCAATGCTATTCCTGCTGCTGGTACAGAAATAGACTCCAATACAATGATGAGCATAATCAAACCTGCACCAGGAACTCCGGCAGATCCAATAGATGCTAGAGTGGCTGTAAGCACAATCATTAATTGTTGTGTGATGCTCAAGTCCATGCCTAGAGCTTGTGCGATGAACACAGCTGCTACACCTTGGTAAAGACTAGTGCCATCCATGTTGACTGTGGCTCCAAGTGGAAGAACAAAGCTTGAAACCTCTTCGTGGACGCCCAATTCTTCTTCGACCTGCTTCATGGTAACTGGTAAGGTCGCAGAACTTGAACTGGTAGAAAACGCCAATAATTGCGCTGGTCGAATAGACTTGAAAAACTTGGTATAAGGAATCTTGGTGAACGTTCGCAGGATCAAAGGATACACGACTAATACCATAAATAGTAATCCTCCTACTACCACCAAACTGTACTTCAATAGAGCGAAAAGCAATGCGAAGGCTGAGTCTGGGTTTTCGCCCGCTATTTCTACAATTAATGAAGCCATCAATGCAAACACGCCATAAGGAGCAATTAGCATGATGAAATTCACTATCTGAATGATGACTTCATTAAAGCCATCGAAGAAGTCAATAACAGGATTCGCCTTCTTCTTTGGGATCTTAAGTAGGGCAACGCCAATCAAGATAGCGAAGAATACCACCTGAAGCATAGCGCTATTATCTGTGGTTGCCTGGAAGAAATTTTGAGGCACGATTTCTACCAAGGGTTGTAATGGACCTTGATTTTTAAGCTCATTTGCGGCACCAACCCGGGTTCCGGCATCACCTTCATAAAGGCTCATAAGGTTTTCTCGAGTATCAGCAGGAAGGCTTGTTCCAGGCTGAAATATATTCACGAGCAATAAACCCATCGTTACCGCAAGAACGGTAGTACACAGATAGGTGATAATAGTTTTTCCCCCGATTCTACTAAGCTTGGATATGTCTCCAAGGTTTGACACACCTACAACCAATGAGGCCAACACAAGCGGAACTGCGATCATTTTCAAGGAATTGATGAAAATCGTCCCGATTGGCTTGATATAATCAATGGTGAATGAATTCGGAATCCCGGTGAATATGACCACCAGACCAAAACCCAAACCCAGGACAAGTCCAATAATAATTTGAGTATGTAATGGGATTTTTTTGAACATGGGTGAATTGTTTGATTACAATTTATTGCTTCTCGCGAGCAAAAGGAAATCGGTTATGACAAGCGCTGCCATCGCTTCCACAATTGGTACGGCTCTAGGCACAACACAAGGATCATGTCTACCCTTCCCGCTCACAACGACCGACTCTCCAGCTTCATTGATTGACTCCTGATCCTGCATAATAGTCGCAACTGGTTTAAAGGCAACATTGAAATAGATGTCTTCTCCATTTGAGATGCCTCCCTGAATTCCTCCTGAATGATTTGATAGAGTTTTGATCTCACCATCCTCTTTGGAAATAGCATCGTTATGCATCGAACCTCGCATCTTCACCCCTTCGAAGCCGCTGCCATATTCAAAACCTTTTACTGCATTAATACTGAGCATTGCTTTACCTAGCTCTGCATGTAAGCGATCGAAAACAGGCTCCCCTAATCCTGGAGGACAATTCTCAATGACACAAGAAACTATCCCGCCAATCGTATCTCTTTCCTTTCTAACGGAATCTATAAGCTCGATCATCTGTTTTGCTGTGTCTGCATCAGGACATCTCACAATATTGTCCTCTGTCTTTGAGAGATCTAATTCTTTGTAGGTTTTGCTAAGTTTTAATTCACCTACCTGTGAAACATATGCTTGAACAGAAATGCCTTTTTGAGCTAAAAGTTGTTTCGCAACTGCACCGGCGGCAACCCGGGCAGCGGTTTCCCTTGCACTTGATCTTCCACCACCGCGATAGTCACGGATTCCATATTTTTCAAAATAGGTATAGTCCGCGTGAGACGGTCTGAATTTATCAGCAATGTGAGAGTAGTCCTTGCTGCGTTGATCTGAATTTGGAATTAGAATCCCAATGGGAGTTCCTGTGGTTTTTCCTTCAAAGACGCCGGAAAGAATTTGGACCTCGTCCTCCTCTCGCCTTTGAGTAGTAATCTTTGATTGGCCAGGCTTACGCCGCTGCATTTCTAGATGAATTTTGTCTTCATCAATCTCCAATCCTGCTGGACAGCCATCAATTGTGACTCCCAAAGCCTTCCCATGTGATTCCCCAAATGTGGTAATCCTGAAAAGCTTACCAAATGAATTTCCCATTACTTTTTCCGTAAAATCAACACTAGCAAAATGATCACTGCTAGTACCAGTAGTGCGTTGATCGCTGCGGCAAAATAGTACTTATATTCCTCGTTTGAAAACTCATTGTCCTCGATAGCAATTCTATCATAAATTCCTCCTAAACGAAGATTTGACAATGATTCATTCACCTTACTTTCTCCTACTACTTTGATCAAAGCCTGAGATTTCAGTGTGTCGTACACAGCTCTCTTTGGGTCGAAATAGATCCACTCAAACTGGTCCGCTAGGGCATAATCACCAGCTTCATTGATGGTGATATAGTAATTGAATTCCTTAATACCGGATACCCGACCGTAGCCACGATTGATCTGTTGCCTTACATTGGGGTCGTATGTACTCAGGTTAGGAACAGAAAGTGATTCTGGTTTATTGATGGAATTAATGTTCCCAACTCCGCTTATTCCGAAACTGTAATCAAAACCCTGCCCGGTTTCAACCTGTGCTTCTTTAATATTTTCCCTCAACTGAAATTCTCCTACACTGACTTCATTCCTTAAAGGATGCGGAGGTAGGGGTTTGATGGTGATAGTTTTGGGGGATGAATAGAAGGTCTTAAAATCCTCTTGTCTGTTCGCGCCAAAGAAGCTTGGATTTTTAGCCACCTTGTATTTGATCATATCCCATGAAATACTTGGGATTTCAAGCGTGCCTTCAGCAAATGGGAAGAACGTAGCCTCGTAGACCTTATACCTGGTCCATTGCTTTCCACCAATTCTAACCTTTTCTGGTTCTATATTGGTAATGTTGAAGTTTTCTTCCCAGGCATTTTTCGGTTTTATCTCCTTTAAAATTTTGTCCAATTGCTGCCCAGGCTCATAAAATTGGAAAGGAGCCTGATTTTGCTCGGACATGTAAAAGGCCATATTCATAGTGAACCCTTCGCCTGCATAAATTTCCTCCTTATCAACGGATACAGCGAAAAAGGCATCGTCTTCCAGCTCTACATACTCGGGCTCGGAAGTCGAGGAGCGCCCAAAGAAATCTGCAAAAGGATCGCTTGGATTCGCCCGGAAACCCTGATTGGCTCTAGCTTCTACAATTTCAATTTCTTGACCAGCAGAGGAAAAGGTGCTTCCATTAATATTAATATCAAAAGCACCAAGAGTAGTTTTTCCTAATCGTGTTGGTCTGTAGTATTGAATGATACTATTCGAACTACTCATCTGACCATTAATCAGGTTCATAGATGAGGATTCAGAGATGCCCTGCTTTTCGAAGCCAGCTATATCAGGGAATTGGTCGTAAGACTTGATTTTCTCGTTTGCTATAGTGACCTTAATAGTGAAGGTCTCGTTCAGCCCAACTTGCTGTGGTCCAAGTTCAATCGTAACCTCCTGAGCACAAAGCACTCCCGAAAAAAGAGAGAGCAGAGATACCAAAGATGCTAGGAAATACGTTTTACTCATGGCTGCGAAAATAGGATTATTCTGTTGGAATGTCCCAAAATAACGGAACATAGCATGAATTGACCTCGTACCAGTACTTAAAATCGGTTAATCACTTTAAACTTTTTTAAAAGCATGATCGAATACGTGAAGACCATCCTTCAAAAGGTAAGTTTTAGTCAACATCTCTTTGAAAGAGAACTTAAAAAGGGACTCAAATTAATCTTACCGGATGAAGCTGAAGAATTCAGAAGATGGTGTTATCAGACGTTTGGGAGGCTTCATCGCCCGATTCTCAATCGTCACTTTAATCCAGCAATTTAAATTCAGCCCCGATCCTAGATCGGGGTTTTTCTTTGGTCAAGTGATTAAGTCTCAGATTCCTTGGGAAGAAAGATTATTGATATAATTTTGCGCAGCTAATAAGAAACCACATGAACCAGAAACCAACTCTTTTAGTCCTTGCCGCAGGAATGGGTAGTCGCTATGGAGGCAATAAGCAGATTGATGGCTTTGGCCCAAATGGAGAAACTATATTGGAGTATTCCATCTTTGATTCCATCCGAGCGGGTTTCGGAAAAGTAGTTTTCATTGTCAGAGAAGAAATCCTGGAAGTTGCCAAAGAGAAGTTCTTGCCAAAGCTTGAAGGTAAAATTGCAGTGGACTGGGTGGTTCAGTCATTGGATAGCTTTGTTCCGGCTGAGCTAAAGCAAGCAGAAAGAGTAAAACCCTTTGGAACTGCACATGCGATGCTTTGCGCAAAAGATGCGATCAATGAACCGTTCGCAGTAATTAATGCGGACGATTTTTATGGAAAAGAGGCGTTTGAGGTATTGGGTAAGTTCCTTTCAAGTGAAGTGAGGCCAGATCTCCATGCCATGGTTGGTTATGCTATCCAAAATGTGCTCTCCAAAAATGGAACGGTGAGCAGAGGAGTTTGTGAGACGAATGAAAAGGGTCAGCTTATAGGAATGACCGAAAGAACTTCCATTGCTAGAGAAGGTGAAGAAATCGTGAGTCGTGGAGAGGATGAGGAGTTAATTATCGAAGAGGGGACCCCGGTTAGTATGAATTTCTGGGGTTTTCATGCAGATGTGTTTGACGACGTGGAAAGAATGTGGAATGCATTCCTCCCAGCTAATCTCGAGAACCTTAAGTCTGAATTTTACATCCCGACGGTAGCCAATAACCTGATTCAGGAAGATAAGGCTGCTTTCGAAATTTTGCCAGGTGGTAAAACCTGGTTCGGTGTAACATATACCGATGATAAACCTGTAGTGATTCAATCCCTGAAGGAACTTCATGAATCGGGAGAATATCCTGAGGAACTGTGGAAATAGTGGTTCCAAAGGAGATCGATTAGCATTAAAAAATACCCAGTTCTGGGTATTTTTTTTATGCCTATTTGTAAGCACATTTGATTACATCCAATCAATAGTGATCTAAAATCAATTCTCTCTGAATTTTGACTTTTCTAGTTGATATTGTAGTAACCGAACCATACCTAATTATCTGGCAAATAGTATGGTTGCTCGTCCTAGTTTTTATTGGGTATGCCCTTTTCAGGATTGGGTACCTATTCATGAAATGGCTCAAGAGTCGGACTTAAATAGCCCATCGAATGAACTTACAGTAAAAAAGGCTTCGGCCTCTTTTTTTATAGGGTTATCTCTCCTTCAACTACCTCGTAAAACTTGACCTCGGAATCAAGTTCGCCTAAGATTTCTCTGGATCTTTCTGGTCTCGCATCGGTAAGAAATATCTGACCAAAGGTATGCTTGGAAATCAAGAGCATCATCTGCTCAATCCGCTTGTCATCGAGCTTATCAAAAATATCGTCCAGCAGGAGTAAGGGTTTTTCTCCTTTTTCCTTTTCAAAAATGGCAAACTGTGCCAGCTTCAGCGCTATGATAAATGATTTCTGTTGCCCCTGACTTCCTACTTTTTTCAATGGATGACCATCAATTAAAAAGTGAAAATCGTCTTTATGAATTCCTGCTGCTGTGGTTTTTACGATTAGATCTCTGTCTCTTTTAGAATAGAAATAATCCGTGAAGTCCGAGTCCAATGCTTTGGTTTCATATTCAATTTGGATCTTCTCCTGACCGCTCGCCAGCTCTTCATAATATTGCTGAAGAGCAGGGGCAAGTTTATCCAAAAGTGCCTTTCTTCTTGTCGCCAGGCTTTCGCTTAGAGAAATAAGCTCAACATCATAACTGCCTAAAAGAGTATAATCCGGCTTTCCTGTTTCGGCGAATCTTTTCAGAAGTGCATTTCGCTGTTTTAGAAAGTTATGATACCGTATGAGTTGCTTTAAATAGTTGCGATCGAGCTGGGAAATCAGTCCATCAAAAAACTTTCTTCTGCCTTCACTAACTCCGCGGATTAGATCTGTATCATCTGGAGCAATCAGAACCAATGGTATCAGGCCCACATGCTCTGAGTTTTTGGCCACGGGATCTTCATCCTGAAAAATGGTTTTCTTTTTCCCTCTCTCCATGGTACAGCGGATATCAAGATCTTTCTCCTTGATGGCATATTTCCCTTTGATCGTGAAAAAAGGTTTGTCATGAAGGATGTTCAGCGTGTCACTGGATTGTATAGCACTTTTTGTAAGCGATAGATAATAGATTGAGTCGAGGATGGTGGTTTTCCCACTTCCATTTAATCCGACGATGCAGTTGATTTCGCTTGAAAACTGAAGACTGGATTTCTGGTGATTTTTGAAATTGATGAGTTCCAGAGACTTCAGGTACATCCTGTGGCGAATAATTTTAGGGGCGACCTTTTTTTTGGGTCGGGTTGATTATATTTGAGCCCTAAAATAGCACATTTTGATAAGTTAGATATGGCAAAAAGAAAGACTGCCACCAAGGCGAAAGCAAAATATTCAAAAGAGACCTACGC
>CAZLUY010000154.1:0-2504 GCA_964562785.1 uncultured Limnohabitans sp.
CCTGATCACATTTTCAGGATTCGCAAATGACAACGATGAAGAATTAAGGGCACTGAGCGATGTAAGAGCTCAGTATAAGACTATCAATGTGTTGCTGAAGGATGCCGTAGGGGAGTCAAAGATTACCATAATGGATCAAAACGGTAAGCAGGTCCATAAGAGAAAAGTAAAAGATGTGGATTCAGATGTAGTGATTCCCTACAATATGGATGAGATGCCCATAGGTGAGTACCAGGTGAAAATCACAACCGAAGATGCTGAAGTGATTTATGCAGTGAATACATCCAATCGTGCTATTCCTGTAGAAGAATTGCCTCTCAAGGCTCACGGCCGTGTACTCGATGACAATACTTTGAATCTGGCCGTATTCGGCTTGCTAGAGCCAGGCTTGGAGGTTCAGATTAGATATGAGGATAGTGATCGGATCTTCCACTCCGAAGTAATTGACACACCAAATGCCTTCAAAAAGAATTTCAAATTAAAAGGTGTGGATGCTTCTGATGTATACTTCCAATTGACGGATGCCATTGGTAGAACCAGAGTAATCCATTTCGAACCCTAATTACCCAATCTATTTATAGATGTAAATAAGAGGAGGAAGCTATTGAAGCTTCCTCTTTTTTATTTATCCTCCGGTTTCAATTTTGGTATCAACAGCTTTAAATGGGAAGTCAATGAAATTATTTCCGTATTCAATGTCATTTTTCCCAGCCTTGATGAGTACAAGAGGACTTTTTTGGGAATAGGGATATTTGATTTTTGTCAAAAATATGTGTCACAGCGGACAAGGCCTGTACAAAAGCGTACAGGTTTTTGACATAAGTCAATTGGCATCAGGTACTTAGAAAAAAAATCGAAAATTAATTTCTCTTAATACACACAATATTGTGCAACCTGCGAAATCAGGGGTTATGGCGAAAAGTGTACGCTGGTGTAACAGGTGGACAGCATTGTGCGCGCTTCATTAACAGTTTTTCACAAAATTTTAAGATTTCTCGAAATTTTATTTCGATTTGAATTAATTGTCGGATTAAAATTTCTTAATACTCAAATTTTTTTTCATGGGTCAAAAAAATGTTGGTATGCCAATCGCATATAGAATGGCAGAACACTAAACCAACAAATACTATGAAAACTTTAATGACTATCGCACTAGCCGGATTGATATCTTTTTCAGCTCTTGCAAATGACAACAATGAGGACCTAATGGAAATGAGTGACGTGAAGGCTCGCTACAAGACTGTGAATGTCCTACTTAAAGAAGGTGTGGGTGAAGCAAAAATTGCCATCCTCGATAAAATGGGTAAGAGATTGCACCAGACTAAAGTAAAGCAGAAGTCAAGTGACCTGATCGTACCTTATAACATGGAGGACATGCCTTGCGGAGAATACCAGGTAGAAATTACTACCGAAGATGAAAGAGTGGTTTACACTGTGAACACCTTTAACAAAACTATTCCAGCTGACCAGCTACCACTAATGGCCTATGGCAAGCAGATCGATGATAATACTGTAAACCTTGCAGTGATCGGTCTTATGGAGCCAGGAGTAGATGTAAAAGTTCGTCTAGAGAACAGTGACAGGGTGCTACATTCAGAGACCATCGATACTCCAGAAGGTTTCAGAAAGGATTATTCTTTCGAAGGCGTGGATGCAGAAGATGTTTACTTTGAATTGACTGACGCTCTAGGTAGAACGAAGGTGATTCACATATAAGGTTCTCAAACCTAAACCACAGCCCTGGCTTCAAAGTCAGGGCTTTTTTTATTTCCTAAGCATGTGTGCGGTTAGCAGCTTGGCTTCTTTTTCTAAATCCTGACCTAATTCAGATTTAGCCACTTGAATCACCAATTCCTTTTCTTTTTCTGGCAAAGCGTCAAATCCTATCCAGGCTCCTAAAATACCACCAGCCAAAGCTGCAGTGGTATCATTATCTCTTCCATAATTAGTTAGGAAGATCAGCGTACCCATAAAGTCAAAATCAGCATAGAACATGGCCGTCAAAGTTTGAAGCATAATTTCTCCAGCATGGAAAGGCATATCTTGCTGCTTTTGATCCAATTGTTCAAAAGCAAAGGCCAAGGCTTCTGAGTTTGGATCTAGCCGAACTCCTAGCGAATCAATGGTTCTAGACAAAGAGTCAATTCTATAGGCTTCTTTTACCCAAACATTTGCCGACCTCCCTACCAAACGGCTATCAAAGTAATTTTCAGGATCGCTTTCTAAGCTAGCTTTCAGATTATCTACAGTAGCTTTTGGGGACATACCAGCTGAAGTCATACTTGCAGCCATAGCTGTGATGTCCTTGGCATAGCCTATATCATATAGGCTAAGCTTAAAAGCTTCCTTATATGCTTTTTCTGGTTGATTTGGGAAGTAAGCTCCTATTCCAGATGCATAAAGCAATCCGGCGCAAACCATTTCTCCACCATAGAATTTGCCCAGAGAATCTGCATAAGCCTGAACGTCCTCCTGAAGAAAACCTGAGCCGACCTTATACCATT
>CAZLUY010000155.1:0-2978 GCA_964562785.1 uncultured Limnohabitans sp.
CACCCCTGCTGAGCTGGAAGCTATGCGTGAAAGATTGAGCGCTGCTCGAGTTGTACAACCACAATACAATAGCATCACCAGAACTCAGATGAAAAACTCACTTACCCTATCAGAAGATGAGGTAAAGGCGAGACTGGAATCTGGGGAGCCCTATGTGATTAGGGTTAAGATCCCTAGAAAAGAAGAAGTTAGGCTGAATGACATGATTCGAGGATGGGTGATGGTTCATACTTCCTCACTTGATGATAAAGTCTTAATGAAGTCGGATGGAATGCCTACCTATCATTTGGCAAACATCGTTGACGATCACTTGATGGGTGTGACCCACGTCATACGTGGTGAGGAATGGTTACCTTCTGCTCCACTTCACGTGCTTTTATATAAATTCTTCGGTTGGGAAGATACCATGCCTACTTTTGCTCACCTCCCGCTTCTCCTTAAGCCTGATGGCAATGGAAAGCTTTCAAAAAGAGATGGAGATAAGTTAGGATTTCCAGTATTCCCACTTGATTGGAAAAATGAGGTCAATGGAGAAACAGCGATGGGATTCAGAGAGCAGGGATATCTTAATGATGCATTCCTGAACTTCGTCGCATTCTTGGGATGGAATCCTGGAGGTGAAAGAGAGATTTTCTCCAAGGAAGAGCTTATTGAGGCATTCAGCACAGAGCGGATCGGTAAATCTGGAACGAAGTTCGACATTGCGAAAGCTCAATGGTACAATGAGCAATACTTGCGATCAAAATCTGATGAAGAGCTTGCTGAATTTGTAAAGTCAGAAGCTCAAAAAGAAGGAATAGAAGTTTCAGATGAATTAGCAGTAGCATCGGCAGCACTTACAAAGGAGCGCTCTTCTTTTCCTCAGGATCTTTGGAAGTCAAGCAAGCTATTAGTGGAATCACCAACGAGCTTTGATGAAAAGATTGCCAGCAAAAGATGGAATCAGGATGCTATCAGCGTCCTAAGTGAATATATCGAAAGGCTTTCAAAGTTTGAGGGCGACTATAATCCAGAATCTGCGAAAGAACTTCTAGCTGAGTCTGCAGAAGCTAAAGAAATTAAGCTTGGGAAAGTTATGCAGGCAGTACGCCTGGCAGTCACAGGTTCTGGTGCAGGACCTGATTTGATGCAGGTTTTCGCTATCTTGGGGAAAGATGAAGTGGCAAAGCGAATTAACTTTGCGCTTCAGGAACTGAAACCAATTGACTAAAGGAATGGCTAAGAAGAAAAAAGCAAAAAAGGAGAATCCAAAGGTTCATGAGGATCTTGAAGGGTTCAAAATGGATATCAATTCCTTTGGTGAAATATCCTCTTCTTTTTCTATCGATAAGATCAACGAATTTCTCAACAAGAATGTAGAGGATAAAAAGTTGAAAGATCGGGATGATTTAAAAGAGGACTCCGAAGAAGAATAATCAAAAGATTTCAATTAGCCCCAATAATTTTTGGGGCTATTTTTTTTTCTCCTCCTTTTAATAAGACCATCCGTCAGAAAAAGACAACCAATATCAAGTTATTCAGTTAACTACAAACAGAGATTCAAGGTCAATTTAGATTATGTGGGTAGGAGTATGGATTGAGTATGGACTTTAATTGGATCATTATCTAAAAATCAAATCAGTAAAAACCACCACATGGGTCAATTACTACCGACAGGCAGAAGTAACAACTGCCTAGCCCTAGTATCAGTTCTATTTTTTATCCTCTTCAGCACGTTGAGCTACTCTCAGACCGCTAAAATTAAAGGTGTGGTCAAGGATGCTGAGACGGGCGAAACTCTTCCATTCTGTAACGTTTTCATCAATAACACAACCATCAGTACTGCGACTGAAATGGATGGATCCTATGTATTAGAGGGTCTGAATCCTGGACCGATTGAGGTCAGCTTTTCTTTTATGGGCTATGTGGCTGAGACGAAAAAAATAACACTCAGTCCTGGAGGTGAGCTGACTGTGAATCTCAATATGGATCCTTATGTTTCTGAGCTTTCGGATGTGGAAATCAAAGCTTCAAGAGATAAAGCATGGGAACGCGATTTGAGAAAATTCAATAACCTGTTTTTAGGGAATGATGAGTTTGCGGCTCAATCCGAAATTCAAAATCCTTGGGTAATTGACTTTGGTAAGGGTGAGGAAAAGGGCACCTTCACCGCTGCTGCTGAGCAGCCTATTGAAATTGTCAATAACTACCTGGGTTATAAAATCACTTTTGATCTGAAGGAATTTTATCAGGCCAGAACAAACTACAAAATAGCTGGCGCAGCAAGATTTGAAGAGATGGTTCCTTCTTCCGACACGGAACGATCAAACTGGGACCTAAATAGAGCGGAAGTATATAGAAAATCTCCTATGAATATGTTCCGAGCAATCGTTAAAGGCGACCAGGAACAAGAAGGTTTTTTCTTGTATGGAGATAAACCGGGAGGATCACCAAGCATGAATATGCGATCAGACATTTTCGCCAATGAGCTAGGCAAATCGGTAATCCCATACGAATCAGATAATCTGGTTTCCGAATCAGAAAAGCCAGGAGAATATCTGGTCCACTTAAAAGGTAGAATCGAGGTTCACTATCAAAAAGGGTATTCACAGGTAAATACCTATGTAGATGCTCCCTATCCAGTTTCATGGCTCGAAGTCAAGGATGATTATGTCCGTGTCAGGGAGAATGGATTCATCCTAAATCCAGGAGACCTTGTTTTCTCCGGAGATATGGATTCCAAAAGAATTTCCACTCTCCTTCCCCTTGATTATGATGCCGAAAAAGCAATTCAGCTACAAAATCTGGATAAAACTGCTCAAAACTATCAGGAAAAGATTTACCTCCACACAGACAAACCTTACTACTATGCAGGAGATGAGGTTTTCTTTAAAGGTTACCTAAACTATGGTAATCCTTACCTAAGAAACGAATTGAGCAAAGTCCTTCATGTGGAATTGGTCGATGAGGAAAGAAACCTGGTTCTAAACAAGAAATTC
>CAZLUY010000156.1:0-1942 GCA_964562785.1 uncultured Limnohabitans sp.
CTTATCTTCCTTCCCTGAGCATTGGGAACAGGCTTCATGTATTGTCCAAAGCTTGTCCAAAACTTCTTTCGAATAGCACTCTTTTCAGCTCTTGAATACAAGTCTTATCTACTTTTGGAAGTCTCCTGGAAACCTAACCGTTACAGACGAATGCTTAACCAATCCACCTAATGCCGGGTGATGCTTTTTGAGAGTTAAATTTACAGTCTTGGTGTCTGGATAGGATTTTACAATATCCTTCACAATAAGGTACCCAAGATGCTCAAGAAGCTTCACCTTCTCCTCCATCCTCGCTTTGATCAAAGAATAGAGCTTAGCGTAATCTACCGTATCTGACAGATGATCAGAGATCATGGCATCTGAAAAATCTGTCTCTAAATCCAGATCCAAAGTGAATCTATTACCCAAAACAGATTCTTCTGGAAAGGCTCCATGATATGCGTGAAACTCTATGCCCTCAAGGGATACTTTTCCCATCTTCTACAGCTTATCAAAGAATGACCCTTTTGACTCATCTTCTTCAGGTTCTTGATTTGGTTGAACGTCCTCGACCGGTTCCTCTTTAACAGGTTCTTCTTCCGATTCACTTACAGGTTCCTCCACCTCTGTGGAGCTTTCCATCACAGGCTCTTCGGTGATCTCTTCTTCAGTAGGCTCTTCAACTTCTGCCTGTGGTTCTTCTTCAACCGAAGTTTCTTTAGATACCTCTGCTACAGATTCCTCAATTACCTCTGCGTCAGCCTGGACTTCCTCATGTGTTTCTATATCCTCAGGAGCTATTTTGACTTCCTCTTCGACTTCAGTGGAAAGCTGCTCAATATTTCCAAACGTAAATGCATCAGATCTCGCCAGATCTTCAATTGCTCTTTTATGAGCTTTGGCATCCAATCTTGAAAAATGTGCTTCTGAAAGATCAATTTGATTAAGGCTATCCTGAGTAATTCTTCTAAGGCTTTTTACTAGAGCCTCTCTTTGCTCGGCTAGATTCTCATATGATCGAACCAAATCAGACATACTCTCACGAAGGTCCACAATCGTCTCCCTGGCTTTCTTCTCGGCTGCACCAATAATTACATCTGATTGACTTTGAGCCTTAGCTAGCGCTGATTGATAAAGTTCGTTAGCCTGGGCAGTAGTAGTCTCCGCCATTTTATTGGCTTCATTGATTATTTGATCTGCTGCTTCATTTGCCTCCTCAATAATACTAGCACCGGTATCTTCAGCCGTTTTTAATGTTTTAAACAATGAATCCTCTACATCCTTAAGCCTTTTTGCCTCCGCCTCGGTATTCTGAAGTTTGGATTTGAGGTCGATATTATCCTTGTGCAGTTGGTCAACTACCTCAGCGACTTCGGCTAGGAAATCAGAAACATCTTTTTTTTCAAATCCTCTAAATGAGGTGTCAAAGGTTTTTTGGCGAATTGCCGTAGGGTTCAATTTCATGTATGTATGGGTTCTATTTGCCAGATGGAGATAGTTCTATCGTCTGAGACAGCTACCAGTTGATCAGTGTAACTACTCCAAAAAACTTTATTGATAGAAGTGCCATGTCCAGCACTTCTGGCTTTGTCTAATACTTTTCTGAGCTTCCGCTTGGGGAAATCCCAAACCTTGATGGATTTATCCATAGAGCAGGTAGCAAGTCGCTCACCATCCTCATTAAAATGAAGGTAATTGATGGCGTACATATGAGCTACGATATCCTCATCAAGCTGATAGTTAATGGTTTTCCAAATCTTCATATGAGCATCCCTGGCGCCACTAACCAAGTAATCTTCGTCGGGACTGAATCCAAGGGCAAAAACTGAATTGGTATGCTCGGTCAAGTTCGCAATGGGCTGGAAATCATTCACCATATCCAAAACCTTGATGGTACCGTCACTGAGTCCAAGGGCAAGATGTCGCTTTCTAGAAGCTATTGACATCACCCGAATACTTTTTG
>CAZLUY010000157.1:0-2842 GCA_964562785.1 uncultured Limnohabitans sp.
CGAAGCTAAACGACACTTGGAAGAGAGCTTTGCAGAATTCCCTCAAGAAGACAACATCATTCTTTTAGCTAATAGACTTCACCTCGAAAACAAGCCTTTTGAAGCTATCTTCTACCTGGAAAATGGCCTTCATATATTTCCTGAAAGTGCTCAGATAGCCAATAATTTGTCCTTGTTCTACACCAAGGTAGGACGAGGAAATGAAGCTGCTGCGCTTCTAGAAGGCTTTGATGACGAAACCAGTCGAGCCAATTTCCTTGCCCTTCAAATGAAATTTGGCGCTATTGAAAATAATGAGCAGACAGAAGGACTTATCGGCACCATCAATTCGCTAAATGCTTTTGATCACATTTCAAATTCTGATCATACGGATCTTCAAAATCTGGTCTTTGACAATGGCAATCCATTATTGATTCATTCCACCCTACGAAATCTCCAAGAGAGTGGCAAGACAGAAAGCACCGATGCAGACTTGGCACTTCTTGATTCACTCGCAAGAGAAGATGAATACCTTGACTATATCATGGAGATTCAGGAAACAGCCAGTATCCGAAGTCTTAGTGCGCAGAGAATATCCGAGAGTATCAAAAACCTAAAAGGATTGGCCTTTAGAAACCCTGGAGATGCTGCATACTATCTACAGTTATCTTCAGATATTCTTTCTAGCAACCTTGATTTCAGAATGGCATCCATTGACCTGGCGGAATCAATCAATCAGGGGTTTCAAAATATGCGATCTTATCATCTGGAAGTTCTGCAGATGGGAGGCATGAAGGATTTCGCTGATAGCCTTTCCTCAGCCTATGGCTTAAGTACTCCGCCCCAATTCAATACTGATTTCATAAGCATTTGGGGGGATTTCCATGAAAAAACACCTGGTGAGCTTTATAACATTTGGGAAGAGGTGGATGATCCTGCAAGGAAAATCATCCTTGCAGAGAGACTGTTAAAACACAAATCTCATAACCTGGATAATCCTCGGATTTCAAGATTGGGTCAATACCTAGAAAGCCAAGGGAATGAAAGCAAAGAACTCAAGAAATTCATTCAAAATCCTGATTTCAACAATTCTGAACGGTTGAGGAATTTCACTGAATGGGTTGGTTTGGGAGAAGAACTCAGCGCAAACCCATATATCACTCCAGCAATTTTCGCGGCCCTGGAAAGAATAGAAGATCCTTTAGCTCAATATGAGTTATTGAATGCTGCATGCGAATTTAATCGGGACCCAATACTTTGGATCAGGAAAGTGGATCAGGCAAGAAAGATCGGACTAGCCAACTACGCCACCTCGGCTTTGGAAGAAATGAAAAAATGGGTTTCAGCCGAAAAGCTTCTTCAGCTTCAACTCATGAACTTCTGATTTCCGTTCACGTATTTTGGAAGAGGTTTTCGCCAGATTTTTACCGATTACCATTATCTTAACGGAAAATTACTAAACCAATGAGCAGAATAATCGAGACCCACGAAATAAACAAGACCTATAAGATGGGCGCTGAAGAAATTCAGGCACTTAAGTCGGTCAGTATTAATGTAGATAAAGGAGAATATGTAGCCTTTATGGGACCATCAGGTTCAGGTAAATCTACATTGATGAATATCGTCGGATGTCTTGATACTCCTACTGCTGGCACTTACATCTTGAACAATAAGGATGTGAGTGACATGACAGAAAATGAGCTTGCTGACATAAGAAATAAAGAGATTGGTTTCGTCTTCCAAACGTTTAACCTTCTTCCAAGATCGTCCTGCCTGGATAATGTGGCCCTTCCGCTTGTGTACGCTGGATATTCCAAATCAGAAAGAGAAGAACGCGCTCACAATGCTTTGGTGAATGTTGGATTGGGAGATAGAACAAAGCACCGTCCAAACGAGCTTTCGGGTGGACAGAGACAAAGGGTGGCTATCGCAAGAGCCTTGGTGAATAATCCAAGTATCATTTTGGCGGATGAGCCTACTGGTAACCTTGACTCTAAGACTTCATACGACATTATGGAGCTTTTCCATGAGCTGCATTCCAAGGGGAACACCATCATCATGGTAACACACGAAGATGACATCGCTCATTACGCACACCGAATTATCAGACTACGGGATGGATTGGTAGAAACTGATGTTCTCAATCCAAATCCTACCCGAGGGACAGAAGTACCTGCATAAGGTATATTTTTTCGGGGATTGACTTAACTTTGTTGGAGAATACAAGGCTATGAAAATTTATACCAAGACAGGTGATAAAGGAGATACGTCTTTGCTGGGTGGATCTAGAGTTCCAAAGTCAAATTTGAGAATTGAAGCCTATGGAACGGTGGATGAGCTTAACTCGTTCATCGGTTTACTGAGAGATCAAAAAGTGAACTCTGAGAGATTAGATTTTTTGAAAGAAATCCAAGACAGGCTTTTCACCATCGGGGCAGATTTAGCAACAGCTCCAGGTAAAGACAAGGTTAAAAAACCTGATTTGCATGAAGCAGATATCGATTTACTGGAGAAAGAAATGGACTCCATGGAAGCTCAGCTACCTCCATTGACTGCATTTATTCTTCCCGGAGGTCATCAATCTGTCTCTTTTTGCCATCTGGCTAGAACCGTATGTCGAAGAGCTGAAAGAGTGGCTGTTGCACTTTCAAATGAAGAATATGTTTCAGATTTGGTTGTGAAGTACCTGAACAGGCTTTCAGATTTTCTTTTTGTTTTAGGCCGAAAAATAGCTGTAGAATTAGACGTAGAAGAGGTTACCTGGCAACCTCGAATGAAGAAAAAGTAAAGGATTTATTATCCAAAGGATTATGAAAACTGCATTGACTTTCCCCATATATAAAACTGAGAATTCAAATCTTGC
>CAZLUY010000158.1:0-1940 GCA_964562785.1 uncultured Limnohabitans sp.
CCGATGGAAATCCCTTCACTTCAGATATTGATCTACTCACCATTGGACACTCAAGAAAGTATAGCTTTGCTGAAGAGGGGGATGTTGAATACACACCTTCTCAGGGCTATATGACGAGAAGGGATAAGGTTGTGATTCAACAGATTAATCATGAGTCTGCTCTTAATGGTGGTGGTGACATAATTCAGCACGGACCGGAGTCCCATAGTCCAAGTCCCTTGAAATTGGGCTTTCCTCTTCAGGTTTTTACACCCTCTGGTGAAGTGTTAAAAATTAATCGAGGACCAAAAGAAAACCCTCTTCAAAATCTTCAAAGGGTGATTCGGTTTTATCGTGAAGCTGGATATATAATTGATACTCAGAAGACTTGGGGTCTTTAGTCGTTTTTCATATTTCCAAATCTGAAACTTTAACTTTTGCCGTGAAGGTTTCCCCGTAACACATGAATTGTTCTGAGCAGAGATAGAATTGACTGACTCCACCTACTTGAATTTCTCCTAGAACTTCATCTTTTGAAAGCACTTGGATCACTAATACTTTGAGTCCAGTGATATCCCCATTATATTTAAATTGATTTTCGATCTTTACTTTTGAATAAGGTTTCAGGGTGTAGGACTCATATAATTCAGGCTTTATTAGGCCGTTTGGAGCCATTTGGATGGTAGATTCAAATCTTAATCCATTGACCTCAAAATCATTATTGATCCCAGGATTTTGAGTAGGACTATTTCCTAAATAGTTTGAGATCCAATTTTTAGCGCGAAAATTGGGAGCATAGAGACTGTGGTGATCCCAATCGTGTGCACTCGCTGTTCCAAGGTCAAGCCAATGCTTTCCATTGTGGCACAGAAGTGGGCCACCAGAATCACCTGGAAGAAGTTCAAATTGAAAAGCTCCTTTCGCGTAGATGAGATTATTTTTATATTCAAGAAGTTCGGGAGAGAAGTGAATCGCTTTAAGACGACCAGTACCATCTTGTGGGTTTTCCTGAAGGCCAAATCCTGAAAGCATGCAGACTTTTAAGGACTTTAAAGTTTCGTTGAATTGTGAAGGTAACGTGATTGTTTTAATTGGATCAACACTATGATTGGGAACGACCTCAATCATTCCATGATCAAACCAACGTGATGATTCATCTCTTCGAATCTCTCTCGAGTTAAAAGAGGGAAAGATAAGTTGATCAATGACTTGTAACTTTTCTTTGTCACAAGACACTGCAACAACTTGAGATCGATGCAGGCAATGGCCTGCTGTTTTAATGAAACTCTTATTGATTAAGGAACCCGTGCAATGAAATTCGTCTGCCCCTTTTTTGAGAGTGATTTTACAAACGCCAGCAGGGACACTTTCAACAGGCGCAGGTCTTCCCAGGCCCGCATAGACGTCATTTGCTGTTAAAAATAGAGCTGAGATAAGAATCCAAAACATGCCTGAAATTAGCGAAAAATGGGGGAAATGGGTTGCTTGTAGGAAAAAATTCGTTAAAAAAGTGGGGGTTTTGGCCTATGTGTTTGAAAATGTATGATTTTTGGAGAGTTTTATTCGGAGATTCCTATCATATTTCTAGGGATTTATGTCGATAAAGTATCTGTATGACAGCGGCTAAAAAGGACAACCCAGACGAGTCTCCAGAAGTCTCCAATTCCACTGATGAATTGGAGTTTGACGTCGATAATGATTGGCGTAAGAACACTGGCACGGCAAAAATCGATATCTTCAAAGATGAAGATATGGATGCTGAAGTTGATGAGCTTGATACAAGTACACTTGTCTTAGATCTTAAGGGAGAAGTCGCTAAAGAATCTGCTGCGGCCCATGCTCGTGAAGTTGCGAAAAAAAATCGCCAAAAGAGTTCAGGCAAGACAGGTAAAACCAATACACTTCAATTACTGCAAGAAGCTGCTGCCGGAGAAGGTGGTGAAGAGGGTGAAGAAGATGAG
>CAZLUY010000159.1:0-5595 GCA_964562785.1 uncultured Limnohabitans sp.
ATTCTGTGCGATGTTCACGCCAGCGAAGTCCTTGTTATCATGGTATTTGAACCAGTTGAATCGACGTACTTTATAAGGACAGTTGTTAGCACAATATCTTGTACCGATACATCTGTTGTAAGTCATCTGATTCAATCCTTCAGAAGAGTGTGTCGTTGCAGCAACTGGACAAACAGTCTCACAAGGAGCGTTATTACATTGCTGACACATCATTGGCTGGAAAGTAACCTCAGGATTCTCGGCAGCTACTTCCATACCCTCTAGATCTTCAGCTGGAGCATCAGAAGAATAATATCGGTCAATTCGAATCCATGCCATCTCTCTTCGATTAAGCACTTCTTCCTTACCAACCACAGCAACGTTGTTCTCAACCTGACATGCAACTGTACATGCACCACAACCGATACATGAGTTCATGTCGATAGCTAAGCCCCAGTGGTGCTGACTATACTGATGACCTTTCCAAAGAGATATTTTAGAAGGCTTGATGAATTCACCCTCCTTATATATTTCAGGCTTGTATCTTCCTGCTGAAGGATCTTGCTTGTATTCGCTTAGGGTTGCCTCCTGAATTACGTTCTCACGGCCCATGAAGGTGTGATGAGTTTGAGTTCTTGCTATTCTATAGCTGTCAGAAGTGACTGCTACTTGCACATCACCAGTGATGTCGAAATTGGTGAAGCCGTTAGAAACATCAGCAAAAGTGTAAGCATTAACCCCTACTCCATTTGCAACACGCCCAGCGTTTGTTCTACCATAACCGACTGCTAGTCCAAATGTACCATCAGCTTGGCCTGGCTGAACCATTACTGGAACAGTAAGACTCTTTCCATTTGCGGAGATAGTTGCTTTAACTGTACCTCCTTCAACCATTTTCACACCATTCTCAGTAGCCCACTTTTGAGAAACTGTCAAATAATTATCCCAGGTTGCCTTTGTAATTGGGTCAGGCATTTCCTGTAGCCAAGGGTTGTTAGCATAAGTACCATTTCCAATTCCAACCTTAGCATAAAGAACTAATTCAGCTCCAGCATTGCTCGCTGAATAGGATTTGGAAACATTTGCAGCTGCAGCTGAAATATCACCTACCGGTTGAACTGGAGTAGCTGCTTCAGATTCAATGGCAAGTACACCATTATATAAGGAGCGATCCCAGAATTCCTGGAAAGTACCAGAGGTCTGAACCTGAGTGAAAACTTCAGACTCCCAATGAGCCTGCATAAAGTCATAATATGATTCGCTCATTCCTGCCCAAGTAAGGAAGGAATCCTGAGCTTGTCTTGTATCAAATAGTGGTGAGATAGTAGGCTGAGCCAAGGAGAAATGACCTGGCTTAGGCTGATAATCATTCCAAGACTCAAGGAAGTGATGATCAGGAGCGTTCATCTTCACCAATGAAGCTGTCTCATCAGCTACACCATTAGTAGAGATAGACACCTTCGCTTTTGCAATACCTGCGGCAATTTCTTCACCTCTTGCAAAATCATAAACAGGGTTACAGTTATAGAAGATCACTGCACCTACTCTACCCGAATTCAAATCAGAAACAAACTGATTCATTCTTGCATCATCACCTCTTCTGAAGTGTACTGGAGATGAAAAATCTACTGTATTACCCTGGCTACCTAGAAGTTCGTTGATAGCGTTCACTACCATCTGAACATTAGGATCATTGGAGCCTGAAACTACAAGTCCAGCTCCTTTAGCAGCCCAAAGGTCATTTGCTGCTTTATCCAGATGAGCTATTTCAACCGCTGGAGCGGAGAAAGTCTGAGCTCCTGCTTTCTTAGCAATAGCATTATACAATGCAAGAACTGCAAGTCCGCTTTGAGAAGCTTTGATTGGAGTTCTGTAATCAGCATTTGCACCAGTCAAAGAAAGGTTAGACTCAAATTGGAAATGTCTTGACATCTCTGGTCTCTCCTCGCTAATCTTTCTGGTTTTACCATACTGGCCAGCAAATTCAATTGGAGAAATCCATGTTCCTAAGAAATCAGCTCCGAAGGAAACTATCGTCTTAGCCTTATCAAAGTGATAAGAAGGAACCATCGCCTCACCATAAAATGATTCCGCTGCCTTACTTATACCATAATTTGATATTGGATCATACTGAACTACTTCCACACTGCTGAAAGAGTTAGCCATTTGCTCCATGGCCTTTTCAGTGGATGGTGATAGTAATGTATTGGTAACGACAGTAACTGATGCCGCTGAAGAAAGTGCTGACCTTACCTGAGCATCAAGTGTAGCCCAGTCGGTTTTGCTTCCATCAATCTGAGGACCTGTAAGTCTTGCCTTATCATAAAGAGAAAGTACAGAACCCTCTACGATTGCATTAACCTTACCTTTATTAATAGGAGAAAGAGTATTTCCATCAATCTTGATTGGTCTACCCTCTCTGGTCTTGACAACAAGTGAAGCATAATCTCCGCCTGAAGCAAAGGTGGATGCGTAATAATTAGGAATGGATGGATTGATATCCACCGGCTTATTTACATAAGGTATTGCCTTTCTTACTGGCGCCTCACAAGCAGCCAAAGAGGCTGCTGCAAGAGAGAATCCCATCATCTTAAGGAAATCCCTTCTGGAAGAACCACCGTTTTCATCGGTGGTAGATGGTAATTCTACAAATTCTTTATCTGCGTGCTTAATAAACTCTGGATCGTTGTTGAGCTCCTCAAGTCCTTTCCAGTATGTTTTTTTCGTATCCTTCATTTTCGATGATTGAAGTGAAATGCTTGATAAGTTTTATTAGTAGTGGCATTTAGCACACTCAAGTCCTCCGATGTCTTTGACTTTCAAAGCATCTTTTGAGTCTGAATGAAGCTGAACAAGTTTGTCATAGTACTCATTGCCAGAAGCAGCAATCTCGGTTTGTCTGTGACAGTCGATACACCAACCCATAGTCAATGAGCTGTGCTGACCTACCACTTCCATTTCCTGGATTTCACCGTGACAAGTTTGACATTCGATACCACCTACTTTCACGTGCTGGGAGTGATTGAAGTAAGCTAGATCAGGCAAGTTATGTACCCTTACCCATTCGATTGGAGTGTCATTTTCCACCGCTGAATAGATCTTAGCAATCTCAGGTGACATCCCATCCTGACCATCAACATTTTGAATATGCTGGTGACAGTTCATACAAATATTTGCAGATGGAATGTTTGCAGATTTACCAATCTCCACACCAGTATGACAGTATTGACAAGCTATCTCGTATTCACCTGCATGAAGTGCGTGTGAGAATGCAATAGGCTGCTTTGGAGCATAACCCTGCTGCACACCTACTGAATATAATCCATCAATCGCAGTCTTGGCAACCAAGGCAACAACCAGGGCTGTCACGATGATCACAAACGCGTCACTTTTGAAGACCTTTCCAAGCTCAAACTTTTGCGATACGAATGCTTTATCCTCTTCATCCAGCTCCTGATTATTCAGATATTTGGTAAGGATAGAGATGATCAACCCAAGTACAACCAGGATTAAAACAAGGACCACAACCAAAACCACAAGGATGACGGTTAGGTATTCACTAGGGATTCCTCCACCAGCTCCACCTTCTCCACCACCAGCGGCTGCGGCAGCGGCTGCCTCAGCAGCAGGATCTACCTTGTCTCCGTACTCGATGTAGGATAAAAGATTGTTTAAGTCGTCATCGCTTAGGAAAGTATGAGAAGGCATCACGATGTTATTGTACTCAGCGTACAACTCATTTGCATACTCATCACCAGAAGCGATTACGGCCTGAGAATTAAGAATGAAGCTCTTGGCCCACTCTACAGTTTGTCTCTCAGTGATTCCTCTTAGTGCCGGACCAGTATATTTCTGATCTAATTTGTGACACTGTTTACAGTTGGCATTAAAAACGGTCTTACCTGCAGCTATCGCCTCATCACTTTCTACTACAGCAGGATCGGCTGCCATGGCATTTACTCCAACGAACATGAAGAAAAGAAATGCAAGCGCCTTTAGATTCATCCGAATTCCAACTAACGAGCGTTTGGATAACATATTTTAATCTAATTAAATAGTTGTTATGGGTATTTCTAACCCCTGCAAAGGTACTACCCAACCTCTTATTTTCAAATATTGTATTACTAAGTAGAAGTGTTCCAAATCGAACATTTTACACTTATGTATTCAATTGATTTACAACTAGTTAAGAGGTAATAAAATCATGATTTTTTATTTAGAATTAATATAAATAGACTTAAAATGTAACTTTTTTATAACCGGTTATCGACTCCCAGTTTTTTGAAAGATTTTCAATTTACTCAAGCATAAATTGCCATTATAAATAGTATCATTTTTTCTTATCTCAGTTTGCTCAGGAAGAGATAATAACTAGATTTGCATTCGTTTTGAAAAGGTCGCGTGGCCGAGTGGCTAGGCAGAGGTCTGCAAAACCTTGTACAGCGGTTCGAATCCGCTCGCGACCTCAACTAAAGCACCCAGTTTTGGGTGCTTTTTTTATTTGTCCAACCTTCAAGAACATAAAAAAACGCCAACTGAAAACAGCCGGCGTTTTTACTTATAGCTAAAGAAGGATTACTTCTTACCTTCCATTTTTTCTTTAAGATCAGCAAGTGCATCAAGATCACCAAGAGTAGACTTCTCAGCCGGAGTAGCTCCAGCTCCTTCAGACTTCTTCTTAGCAGCTTTCTTAGGAGCTGGCTTAATGTCATCTCTGAACATAGCAGTGTGAGAAAGAACAATTCTCTTGTCTTCTTTAGAGAACTCAGCCACTTTGAAATCAAGAGAGTCTCCTACCTGTACCTGAGAACCATCTTCTTTCTCAAGGTTTTTAACAGTAGCAAATCCTTCAAGACCATATGGTAATTCTAGAACTGCACCTTTGTCGTTCTTAGAAACTACAGTACACTTATGAACAGATCCTACTGGGAACACACCTTCGAAGGTATCCCATGGGTTCTCTTCAAGCTGCTTGTGACCAAGAGCAAGTCTTCTGTTTTCAACGTCAAGCTCAAGAACCTGAACTTCAAGCTCATCTCCTACTTTCACAAACTCAGAAGGATGCTTGATCTTCTTAGTCCAGGAAAGGTCAGAAACGTGAACCAAACCGTCGATTCCTTCTTCCAATTCTAGGAATAGACCGAAGTTAGTAAGGTTTCTTACCACACCTTTGTGCTTAGTACCTACAGCGTACTTAGTTACCATGTCCTGCTTAGTCCATGGATCTTCAGTAACTTGTTTGATACCTAGAGACATCTTACGCTCGTCCTTGTCTAGAGTAAGAACTACAGCTTCGATCTCATCACCAACTTTCACAAAGTCAGCTGGGTTTCTCAAGTGCTGAGACCAGCTCATCTCAGAAACGTGAATCAATCCTTCAACGCCAGCCGCAAGCTCAAGGAATGCGCCATAATCAGCAACATTCACAATCTTACCCTGAACCTTAGAACCAACCTCAAGGCTAGAAGCAAGTGAATCCCAAGGATGAGCAGTAAGCTGCTTCATACCCAAAGAAATTCTCTTCTTATCATCATCAAAGTCAAGAACCACAACTTGTACTTTCTCGTCAAGCTGCAATACCTCTTCTGGATGATTGATTCTTCCCCAAGAGATATC
>CAZLUY010000160.1:0-2321 GCA_964562785.1 uncultured Limnohabitans sp.
CTTGCAATTGGGGAATTTGACGAAGTTCGATCCGATTGGAGAGGGATGCCAGTAGGGTACTTTGTGGAAAAGGGTTATGGTGCAGGAGCCGAGAAGGTATTTGCAAATACCCCTGAGATGATTGAGTTCTTCTCTGAAAAATTGGGGGTTGACTTCCCATGGTCCAAATATGATCAGGTGGTGGTTAGAGATTTCGTTTCGGGCGCAATGGAAAACACAACAGTTTCCATTTTTATGGAGGAGCTCAGGTTGGACGAGAGGGAGGCCATCGATTCCGATTGGGATTATATAATTGCTCATGAACTCTTTCATCAATGGTTCGGAGATTACGTGACTCTCGAATCCTGGTCTAACCTTACCCTGAATGAGGCTTTTGCAAACTATAGCGAGTATCTCTGGAATGAACATAAGTATGGTAGAGATGAGGCAGATATTAAGCTCGCAGCAGAGCGAGATAATTACTTCTATGAGGCGCAAACAAAGCAAGAGGACCTAATACGTTTCAGTTTTAAAAATGCCGAAGACATGTTTGACTCCCATAGTTATTCTAAGGGAGGGGCCATTCTACATATGTTGAGAAAGACAGTTGGGGATGAGGCTTTTTATTCCAGTCTGCAGCTGTATTTAGAAAAGCATGCCTTAGGGACAGTGGAGGTGCATGAATTACGTCTGGCTTTTGAGGAAGTTACAGGCCGGGATTTGAATTGGTTTTTCAACCAATGGTTCCTAGACAAGGGGCACCCCGAGCTACTGGTTCAAGCAGATTTTTCGCAGCCGGATGATATTTTGATCAGTGTCTATCAGACTCAAGATTTGAATTCCACACGACTCTATAAAATCCCCTTTGAGGTGAGTTGGTATGTAGATGGAGAGAGACGGAGTAAAAGATTTGTACTCGAAAGAGCTTTCCAGCAATTCGCCTTGCAAAATGGAGAGCCCGTTGACTTGGTTTTATTTGACGAACAGAAAGAAATCCTGGCGATCAAGACCAATGGTTTCTCTCCCGAAATGTGGGAAAGACAATTTATGCAGTCTGAATTTGGTGTGTCTCGTTATGAGGCTCTGGATAGTCTGAAGAATCTGGGAAATGATGAGGTATTAAAGCGCGTTGTTGTTGCTGGATTATCTGATTCCTTTGCCGCAGTTCAGGAGTCAAGTTTATTGTTTTTACTCAGTAAAGGTGATTGGTTTGAGGAAGACCCAGGTCTTGAAGAGAAAGTATTTGATCTTGCGAATCGCGGTGAAAACAACTCGTTAAAGTCAACGGCCCTTGACGTCCTAGCAGCAAATTTTCCCGAGAAGTATAATTCTACCTTCCGTCTATATCTTAATAATGAGTCATACTTAGTGGCGGGATCAGCTCTTTCGGGTCTCATAGCAAATACTTCTTCTCCGATCAATCAGGAAGAAATAGAGAATTTTGAGAAGGAGACGAATTTCCGCTTGGTTATCCCTGTAGCGGAGTACTATTTGACCAATGGAATAAAAGGGAAGGGACAATGGTTTCAATCCAAAACCACAGAGCTTAACGGTGATGGGCTATATTACTTTTTGGGATATTATGGAGAGTACTTCAGTATGAATCCAGAAGAGGGAGAAGAAGAGGCTATCAATTATCTTCTCAATTCTATGGAGTTTGCTCCTCAGATTACGCTGAGATTGGGAGCCTTCCAGGCACTTCTAGGATTTGCAGATAAGGACGAGGTGGTTCGGGAATTAAAGAGGATAGGTTCTAAGGAAAAGGATGAATTCGTGAAACAGTATTATGACTACTTTCTTTCCAGCCTTGAAATAGAAAATTAATTCACTGATAGCTAGAGGGTTAAAAACTTTTTTCAGAAAATCCCACCAATTTTAAAATCGAGGTTTTGAATCTTTATTAAAAGGGTATAATTTTGCCATCCGTTACAGGAAAAGCATCTCAAAGAAATGCTTGATGTGACAAGAGTTGGGGGAATACCAAAGCGGCCAACTGGGACGGACTGTAAATCCGTTGACTTATGTCTTCACAGGTTCGAATCCTGTTTCCCCCACATATTGCAATGCAAAATTTTTTCTTAATTTTGCAGGGCATTTTTAGAACGCTGAAAATGTCTGAAATATAAAGAATTAGAAAATATAAGCGGGAGTAGCTCAGTTGGTAGAGCGGCAGCCTTCCAAGCTGCAGGTCGCGGGTTCGAGCCTCGTCTCCCGCTCGATGTCTTTAATCGAGACAACAGGGTTTAAGCCGACGTAGCTCAGGGGTAGAGTACTTCCTTGGTAAGGAAGGGGTCACGGGTTCAAATCCCGTCGTTGGCTCATAAGACTCATAAAAAAGTAAA
>CAZLUY010000161.1:0-1839 GCA_964562785.1 uncultured Limnohabitans sp.
AAAGACCTCTTGATAGAGAAGAAAAATGAGCTAGAGATTCTAGCTCAGGAGCTACTAAAGAAGGAGATTCTTTTCCAATCAGATTTGGAAGAATTGATAGGAAAAAGACCTTTCGAAAGAGAGACAACCTATCAAGCTTTCACAAATAAGAAAGACGAGGAGGAAGTGAAAGAAGCTGAGGTAGTAGAGGAATCTGTTCCAAGCCCTGAAAAGGCCGAGGCGGAAGATCCTGTCCCTGAAACAGAGGCCAAGAAAGATTAACAAAAGAAGCCCCAAAAAATGGGGTTTTTTTTATTCCTATTACCTCAAGTATCTTTGGACAATGAACCCACCCAACCTGGAGATTCAATTATCCGGTAAGAAGCTTTATTTCGCTTCTGACTTTCACTTAGGTGCACCAGACCAGATCTCCTCCAGAGAACGAGAAGAGAGAATAATTCGGTGGTTGACAGAAATAGAAGAGTCCGCCGCAGCAATATTTTTAGTTGGAGACATATTCGATTTTTGGTTCGAGTATTCTGAAGTCATCCCTAAAGGCTTCATCCCTTTTATTTCTAAAATCTCCAACCTAAGGGACAAGGGAATCCCAGTTTATTTTTTTACTGGAAACCATGATTTATGGATGAAGGAATACTTTACAGAGCAGCTAGATATTCCCGTGTACCATCAGCCAATTCTCTTAGAAGTAAATGGCAAGAAATTGATGATAGGTCATGGAGATGGTCTCGGTCCTGGGGACAAATCTTATAAGTTTCTAAAGAAGATTTTCACCAACTCTTTCTTTAAGTGGCTGTTCAAATGGATGCACCCTGATATAGGAATAAAAATTGCCAAAGCCTGGTCAGGTCATAGCCGAATTAGTAATCTTGAAAAAGATGAAAACAAGTTTTTAAATGATAACGAATGGCTGTGGATCTATTGCAAGGAGGTAGAACATAAGGAACATCACGACTATTATATTTTTGGACATAGACACCTACCCCTTGAACTTCCTGTCGGAGAATCGTCGGTTTATTATAATTTAGGGGAATGGGTATCCCAAAACACTTTTTTATCCTTTGATGGAGATCAAGCCAAACTCATTGAATTTTACAAGTGAAATTTAAAGTAGTTCTATTTTTTTCATTCATCTGTACAATTTTGGTGGCTCATGGTCAACAAACATTACCGGACCCCATAACTGAAATCCCAGTTGAATATTTGGACCTAGTTTCCTTTGATACACAAGACCAGGTTTATGCCTCCAATACATCAGGAGATATTTATCTTTTCAATAGAGAAGGGTCCCAGATCAACTTTTTTTCGCCAGCCAGACAAGGCCGATTAAGTCAACTCGAAGCTAAGTGGACGGCAAGTATATTCTCCTTTTCAACTGACCTCCAGGAGTACCGTTTCTTTGATAGGTTCTTGAATCCTCTCTCGGACAAAGGGTTTCTGATGAACGAGATTAATCTGGCTAGAGTAGCCACGCTTGGTAACAACAACGTTGTTTGGGTTTTTGATGAATCCGATCTGAACTTGAAGATGCTGGATTATCGCAGGAATATAATTATTCAGTCTCAGCCTCTTAATTTGATTCTCGGTTCAGACGACATACTGCAAGTTTCTGAAATCAGAGAGTTTAAGAATAGACTTTTTGTGAACATCCCTGAAGAAGGGATTTTTATGTTTGATAATCAGGGTAACCTCATTCAAAAGATAAAGCTCAATTTGGATCAGCGAATGTGCTTTTATAAAGAATATCTTTTTTGGGTGGAAGGTGAATTTTTAATGACATATTCACTCGCCACTAGGGCAGTTCTAAAAATAGCAAGGCTACCGAATGATCAAATTGACTAT
>CAZLUY010000162.1:0-2629 GCA_964562785.1 uncultured Limnohabitans sp.
GAAAAGCTGGTGACACATGCCGGTCAAAACCATCCGCTTCCCGAGCCCTTTCTGATCATTGCTACACAAAACCCTATTGAGCAAGCGGGAACTTACCCACTTCCTGAGGCTCAGCTAGATCGTTTTCTTCTATACATCAAGCTTGGCTATCCTTCTGAAAAGGAGGAATTGGAAGTTTTGGAACGTACTACCGGAACTTATAAAGCCACACCAGAGACAGTTTTTTCAGGAATTGAAATAAAAAAATTGCAGCAGCTGACCCGTGAGGTGCACATCGACTCTGCTTTGTTGGGTCAAATTAATGCCCTTATCCGAGCTACCAGACCGGATGAATCCGAAGTGGATGCGGTTAAGCAATATGTAGAGTGGGGAGCTGGTACTCGTGCTGGCCAAGCATTAATTCTATGTGCGAAGGCGCGAGCTTTAGTGAAAGGTCGCTATTCAGTCTTACCTGAGGATATTCAACTGCTAGCATACCCTGTGTTACGCCATCGACTGTCACTTCATTTTCGGGCTGAGGCTGAGCAAATTTCTCCAGATTTTATCATCACAAAAATTTTGGCTGAGTACAAAATCGATGCAGGCAAGTAATCTCGAAATCATCCGACTAAACAACCTAAAACTGGGGGCGAAAATAATCAGTGAACAACTGAAGCATGGCCTTCATTTAGGTAAGAAAACTGGAGTTGGGTTGGAATTTGAGCAGTACAGATATTATGAACCCGGAGATGATCCCAAAAGGATCGATTGGAAATATTTTTCCCGCTCAGGCAAGCATATGATCAGAGAGTCTCAGACGGAGAGTCATTTGAGGGTTCGAATGCTACTTGATCTCTCAGGCTCGATGAACTATGAGGAAAATGGCTACAAGAGACTAGATTTCGCCAAAAGCCTTTTAGCTTCACTCGCTTTTCTTGCTAATCAACAAGGTGACGCACTTTCTTATTTCACGGTTCAAAATGGAACTGTTACTCAAAAAGTAGCGCCTTCCCCTAAAGCTTTTCAGCGAATTGTCTATCAATTAGAAAAGGATACCGCCTCAGGAACATGGCCGATTCGTAAACAAGATTTCCCAGAGCTCAAGTCCAGACAGCGGGAGTTGATCATTCTAGTTTCGGATTTTCTTCAGAAGGATTCCGAATGGTTGGAATTTGTAGAAGAAATGCGCCATCCTAAAAAGGAGATTGTGCTTTTCCAGATTTTAGGTGATCAAGAAATCCATTTTACTCAAAAAGGCAATTTTAAGTTCAAGGATTTAGAAGGGGATAGAAGTATTGATTTGGATGGAGATACTGTCCGCAAAACGTACAATACAGCTATTCAGGCCTATCTGGATGAAATGAAATTGGCTATGAATCTACCTCAAGTTCATCATTATGAGGTGAAAATGTCTGAGTCCATAGCCGAAGTAATCAGTCGTTTTTTATCCGATCGCCAACTCTGATGAGCTTTCTGAATTCTATCGCGCTCTGGGGTTTATTGATGATTAGCATCCCGATTATCCTTCATTTTTGGAATGGAAAAAAAGGTAAAACCATTGCTTGGGCGGCTATGGATTTTCTGCAGATTTCCGAAAACCGCGTATCTAAGGGAATAAAGCTTGAAAACGTACTGATTCTACTTCTTCGAATTGTGATGATCATTTTGTTAGTTATGATTCTTGCGAAGGCCTTTTGGAACTCTACTTCTGAGGAAACTGATTCGAAAATTGCCCACGTTGTGAATGGTGATAAAGCGCTTTGGGAAGAATTTCGATTTGAAATTGAACAAGCACTAGAAAGAGAAGAATATGTTTTTTTGGCTTCTGATCCTCCCCAGCTAGTTGAAAGCATCGATGTTCTTTTCCAGCAGGAGAGTTCGTCTTTTTTAAACCTTCAGGCCACTTTGGATCAGCTTCCAGTAGATTTGGATTCTTTGATTATTTATCTGCCGAATTCGAATTTGCATGATGATTTCTTCTTGACTTCGATTAATCCAAATTTTAAGATCAGCACTCAGGCAAGTGTTTACAATCCGAGTTTAGTTCGGACGACAGAGAACAAGATTTTAAAAGCAAATGAGCAAGGAATCTTGCAATCTCAGAAGGTCAGTTCGACAGAATCTATTGATCTTGATTTTTCCGAGAGCCCAATTTATGTGACTTACAGCGTGGATGAGATAGAAAAGGAAACTGTTTATGCTGCTTTGGCTTCCATTTCAGAGGTATATGGTTTTTCCTTCAAGGAAACAGAATCACAAGACTCTGCTCAACTCGTCTTTTCCAATCAGGTAATGGATTTCTCAGATCATGAAAAGCTGTATTTTGTTTCTGGAGTATCGGAGTACTCTGATAAGAGTAATCAATTGATCTTTGCTGACAATTTCACTTTTGAAAGCTCAGAACTCGTAAGACAGGGACGACTCCCAGAATTGATTTTAGAGGGGTTTATGGATTTCAAAGGATTAGAAAGGAAGTCGAGTCCAATGGATAAAGAATTTCTAGAGCAGCAGTTTTTGGTCCATGAAGATTCCAAGATGCAAAAAGGAAAAGCCAGTGAGCTATGGTGGATTTTACTTTTGTGTACTTTGATCTCTGAGCGATATTTAGCGTTAAAAAAAGGAATTTGAAGACGCTGGAATCCTATATCGC
>CAZLUY010000163.1:0-7176 GCA_964562785.1 uncultured Limnohabitans sp.
CCACCATGACCGGCATCTAAAACGATAGTTTTCATCCGAAAAGCCGGCATCATCGTTTCATTCGGTATAAATCCTCCAAAGACAAAAGGTATCACTAAAATCAGGGTGAGTATAATTTTTTTGTTTTTGGGTCTTTTCATCAGATCAATAAAATTAACTTTACGGCATCAAATCACTCAAATCGAATATAGCGCAACTGGCTGTGCATCCTTTTAAGTTTCTTCCACTTTTATTGATAGGTATTTTTTCATGTATTCACATGTCCTATTCTCAGGAAACTGGCAAGCCTCCTGTGGAGAAACGATTGGAACTACCTGATACTCTTCAAAATGAAGTGAATCCTCAAATTCCGTCGGATACATTAGGTGCAACAAGCGACACTTTATCCATCGATACGGAGGCAAATATTATGCCCACAAGCCCGATAGCGAGTGATATTATTTATTTCGCAGAAGATAGTATCGTTTCAGATTTTCAAGAGAACAAGATTTATCTATACAAAGAGGCTTGGTTTGAATATGGTGAAATGAGATTAGATGCAGATCTCATCATTATTGACATGAATACCAATGAGGTTTTTGCCTCAGGAGTGACCGATAGTCTGGGTAATATCACCGGGAATCCCTTTTTCAAAGAAGGCCAAACCGTGTATGAAATCAGAAAGGAAATGCGCTATAATTTCCAGACCCAAAAAGCCATCATCAAAGATGTGGTTACCGAACAGCAGGACGGCATTTTAAGAGGTGAAACCATTAAGAAAACGGCTAATGGAGATGTTTACCTTGGACATGGATACTACACCACTTGTAAGCTTACAGAGCCTCATTGGCACATTTCATCACAAAAGATCAAATCGGTTTCAAACGGTCAAGTGGTCACCGGCCCTTTCAACCTCTATTTTAATGGCATTCCTACTCCACTAGGTCTGCCATTTGGAATTCTGCCCAACACACCTGAAGAAAAGGCTTCTGGAATTATCTTCCCAAGCTATGGTAATGAGCAAGTGCGTGGTTTATTCCTAAGAGACTTTGGATACTATTTCGCTATCAATGATTACATCCATGCAAGGGTGACTGGAGATATATATTCCAATGGTGGATGGGGTGTTAAATCACAATCTGTCTACAAAAAGAGATATCGTTTTACCGGTGGATTCAATATGGATTTCCAAAAGTTCAAATCACCAGAAACAGAACTTAATCCTGTCGACTACAACACCTTCAGAATTCAATGGAATCACTCTCCAGAGAGTAGAGGAACAAGTCGGTTTTCTGCAAGTGTGAACGCTGGTACCACCAGTTATTTCAACAACATAATCAGTCAGAATAATTTCCAAAACAACGTTTCATCCGAATTCACTTCAAACGTTTCTTATTCTAAAACCTTCACGAACACTCCTTTTTCAATGTCTGCGAATATGAGGCATTCTCAGAGCGTTCAAACCGGAGAAGTTAGGATTGATTTACCGACGATTTCAATGAATATGAATCGTCAAAGCCCATTCAAAAACTCTCAATTCGAGCCTCTAAAGACCTTCAACATTGCATATAATTTTAATATGCAAAACACCATTACTAACCAGGTGGATCAGAATTTTGGAGTATCAAATGAATTATTGCCACTAGACCGAGATCCTGATCTAATTCCATTTACCCTTGATAACCTGGGGCTACTT
Organism: uncultured Limnohabitans sp.; assembly: GCA_964562785.1. Lineage (GTDB taxonomy): Bacteria > Bacteroidota > Bacteroidia > Cytophagales > Cyclobacteriaceae > Algoriphagus. Next base: position 1,676 of record CAZLUY010000163.1, read on the forward strand.
TTTGAAAATGCCAAGAATGGTATCAGACATCAAATTCCTTTGAGTTCTAACTTCAGGGTATTCAAGAATTTCACCGGTACCGCTTCCATGAATTACTCAGAGTTGTGGTATCTGAAGCGGATCAATTATTACTATAATCCTGCTCAGGAAAGAGTGGATAGAATCATAGAAGATGGGTTCAACCGGGTAGGTTTTTTTAATAGCTCCTTCAACCTAAACACCAATATTTACGGTTTCTTCAATTTTAAGGGGAATGGAAAAATTCAAACGATTAGGCAACACATCCAGCCTTCCATTGGATTTAATTTCACTCCTGATTTTTCTGACCCTTCCTTTGGCTACTACCAGGAAGTGCAAATCAACAATGAAGGCGACACAAGACGATTCTCAAGACATCAAGGATTTATCTATGGCGGCGCTCCTTTAGGAGAATCCAGAGCAATGAGTTTCAATATTAGGAGTGTGATTGAGGCTAAAGTCAGAAATCAGTCCGACACGGCAGAAGCGACCACCAAGAAGATCCCATTATTGGAGACTTTGAACTTCAATACGAGCTATAATTTCGCTGCGGATTCATTCAACCTTGCACCTTTCTCCATTAGCACCAGAACCAGTTTTTTCAACCGGAAGCTATCCCTTAACCTTTCTACCACTATAGATCCATATGCCACCGCGGATTTCATCAATGGGGAAACGGTGACCACAAGGAGAATTAATTCTTTCGCATGGAAAAATGGTCAAGGGATAGGAACAATCAGGAATGCTTCCTTGAATATGAATTTGAACCTAAACCCGAGTAGTAACTCTCGAAACCCGGGTGAGGTTAGGGATGAAGTCACCAGTAACTTCCTTCAACAAGGTGGGGTAATGAATGAATTTGTGGAAAGCGAAATCAACCGCATTGTGACCGATCCAAGCCAATACATAGATTGGAATGTCCCGTGGAATCTAAATGTAGGATACAATCTCAGCTACAGCAAAGCAACCAATGGCAACGTCAACACAGTGCAAGGCATGAACCTCAGTGGAGATGTTTCCATATCAGAAAAGTGGAAGATCAACTTCAATACAGGCTTTGACCTTCAGGCGCAGGAAATCACTCAATCCATGATCGGTATAGCTCGAGATTTGCACTGCTGGCAAATGAATGTCAACTGGATTCCTTTCGGTCGGTTCACTTCTTACAGCATCGATATCAGAGTAAAGTCCAGCATACTGCAAGACTTGAAAGTTTCCAGAAGAAGATCCTTCTTCGATCTTTAAACCTATACTCTTGCTCTGCTAAGAGGCATGGTCATACACCTTGGGCCACCCAAACCTCTTGACAATTCGGAGGAAGGAATTTCGAGCACTTCAACCCCCATCTCTCTCAATGCTCTGTTCGTATGCAGGTTTCTGTTGTAAGAAATCACCCTACGAGGACCTATCGCAAAAACGTTAGCACCATCAAACCACTGTTCTCTCATGGAATAATCGGGGTTTCCATCTGCGGTTTGAAGAATTTCTAAATGCGGGATTTCTCTCTCCAGAATACTTAACAAGGACTCCTTTAGCACCTCTCTTTTGATATTGACTTTGCCATCTTTTTCATCCTTAAACGTGTAAAGAGAAGTTTGTAAGACGGCATGCATTGCATCAGGGTAAGTCAATACCAGATTCTCATCCAAAATGGTAAACACTGTATCCAAGTGCATGAAATTCCTTTTTTCAGGCAAATGAACCTCGTAAACTCGCTTCACCTCACCTTGAGCAATAAGCGACTTAGCTGCCTCATAAATTGCTTTTGAATCGGTGCGCTGAGAATTGCCAATAGCGATAGCATCATGCGACAAGATGATCACATCCCCTCCTTCAATACTTGGAGGGTTTTTCATTCCTGCCGGAGAATAAACCTCATGCACCTGATCCTTGAAGTCCGGATGATTTTGGAAGATGGTCCTAAGTAAATTCGCTTCTCTCTGTCTACCTTCCATTTTCATACTAGAGAAAATGATACCCCCAGGAGTCAAAGCCATTGGATCTCTTTGGAAATACAAATTTGGGCATGGAGAAATGGCAAATGCCGGGTCCATCAATTCTCCAGGATCCAATTCAGGGATCTTCCTTTTTAATTCATGAATCTTAATCCCACCTGTAAGTAATCCTGCACATTCAGCTGTGGAATATCTCTCCAAAATCGTTTCTGCCAAATGTTGAAGTCCGGAAGGCTCCAGTGCCTGAGTCATTATTTCGAACAGCAAATTCCTGTCATATAAAACACGAATAAGCAGTTCCCGAAGCTGATAAACCTTAGCTCCAGTTGACTCCTTAATCAAATTTGAAAAGGCATCATGCTCTTGTTGTAAGGCCTCCAAATAAGGAACATCTTCAAAAAGTAAAAACTCCTTGTTATAGGGAGTAAGACGATCAATCTCTTTTCCAGGTCTGTGCATAAGCACTGCCCTTAATGTTCCAAATTCTGAGTTAAGTCGAAGATTCATTTACGCACTGGTATTTAAGTGGACAAACATAGGGATAAATGGCTAAAGCATAAAAAAACCAGACCTTTTGGGTCTGGCTCAAACCTATTTTTAAGTTTTTTACTCAGTTAATGAAATTGTAAGTCCATTTTCGTCCTTCTTCACCTCGATGAGACCTTTTCCTCTAAGTCCTTTTAAGGAAGTGTCCCACTTCTTATTACTTAGTCCACTTTCAGTTTTTAGATCTGGAAGTTGACGAGGAGATTCCTTTTTCAGCAAGTCATAAACTCCCTTTTCTTCATCCGTCAGTTGAACAGCCTTTTTCTCTGGTCTCATCTGAGGGAAGAAAAGAACTTCCTGTATGGTAGTGTTATCAGTAAGAAGCATGGTCAAGCGATCTATTCCAATTCCCAAACCTGAAGTTGGCGGCATACCATATTCTAGCGCTCTGAGGAAATCTTCATCCATAGCCATGGCTTCATCATCTCCTCGTTCTGCTAGTTTCAATTGGTCTTCAAATCGCTCTCTTTGATCAATTGGGTCATTTAGCTCGGTGTAAGCGTTAGCTATTTCTTTTCCGTTCACGAATAGCTCAAATCTTTCTACCAATCCCTCTTCGCTTCTATGCTTTTTAGCAAGCGGTGTCATCTCGATAGGATAATCAGTGATATAGGTAGGCTGGATCAGATGAGCCTCTACCTTTTCTCCAAAAATCTCATCAATCAATTTCCCTTTACCCATTGTATCATCTACTTCGATTGCAAGCTTTGTACAAACTTCACGAAGCTCAGACTCATCCATTTTAGATACGTCGATACCCGCATATTCCTTAATGGAATCATACATACTCAACCTTCGGTAAGGTCTAGCAAAATTGATTTCATTCTCCCCTACTTTAACTAAAGTATGGCCGTGGATCTTTTCGGTTACTTTTTCGATAAGCTCCTCTACCATCTCCATCATCCAGATGTAATCCTTGTAAGCCACATAGATCTCCATGGATGTAAACTCAGGATTATGGGTACGGTCCATCCCTTCGTTCCTAAACATCTTCCCGAATTCATACACGCCATCGAAACCTCCAACGATCAATCGCTTCAAATAAAGCTCATTTGCAATCCTCAGGAACAATGGCATGTCTAGAGTATTGTGATACGTTTCAAATGGTCGGGCCGCAGCACCGCCATGAACCGCCTGAAGAATTGGTGTTTCCACTTCTAGCCAACCGTGATCATCAAAATATCTTCTCATTTGAGAGATGATTTTTGATCTGGTGATAAAGGTTTTTTTATACTCAGGATTTACTGTCAGGTCAACATATCGCTGTCTGTATCTTAATTCAGGATCAGTAAAGCCGTCGTATACATTCCCTTGTTCATCTCTTTTCACAACAGGAAGAGGCTTCACAGATTTTGATAAAATCGAAAGCTCCGTAACGTGCAATGAAAGTTCTCCAGTCTGCGTGGTAAACATATATCCTTTTACACCGATGAAATCACCTATTCCAAGTAGCTTTTTGAAAACTCGATTGTAAAGGGACTTATCTTCTCCCTCACATATGTCATCCCGTCTCACATAAATTTGAAGACGACCAGTAGCATCCTGAATCTCGGCGAAAGAAGCAGACCCCATGATTCTCCGGCTCATTAGCCTTCCAGCGATGCTGATGTTTTTATAGTCGTTTTTACGGTTCTCGTAATTCTTGTGAATATCAGCGGCATTGGCATTAATCGGGTAAGCCTCGGGAGGATAGGGATTCACTCCCATTTCCATTAATTCCTCTCGGTCTTTCCTTCTTTCGATTTCCTGTTCGCTCAGATTTTGCATAGGTTTTTCGCTTTACCTTTTAAGTAAATGGTATCCTTTTTTATCCTTTCGCCTTTCTTCGGGCGATTTCATTTTTTATTAATTGAAACTCTCTACTGCTTTGACCAGCAATACTAGAGTTTTCAGAAGCTCTTCTTGTTAAATAGGGCATAACCTTTTCCACAGGTCCGTATGGCACATATTTTACCACCCTAAATCCGGCATTTGCCAGATTAAATGAGATATTATCACTCATACCATAAAGCTGTGAGAAAAACACTCTGTCTGATTTAGGGTCAATAGAATGTTCATCCATAAGCTCGGTTAGGTGCAAGTTGCTGTTTTCATTATGTGATCCAGAAACTAAATAGATTCCTTGAGACACAGCAAACGCTAAAGCCAAATCATAATCCCGATCCGTAGCTGCCTTATTGGGCTGGATAGGGTCTTGATATCCCTTTTCCTCAGCCCGCTCTCTCTCCTTTTCCATGTAAGCACCCCGAACTGGCTTTGCTCCAAAGTAATATCCTTTTTCTTCAGCTATTGCATGAGCCTTTTTGAGTCTTTCTAAAGAGTCATGTCTGTACATTTGAAAGGTATTGTATACTACACACCTCTCCTTGTTGTACTTTTCCATCGCCTCATAGGCCAGGTCATCAATGGTGTTTTGAAACCATGATTCTTCTGCATCAACAAGAATCTTGAGACCAAGATCATGAGCGGTTTTACAAAGCCTGTCCACTCTGGCTTTCATCCTATCAAAAGCTGCAGCCTCTTCTGGAGTGAATTCTTCTCCGTTCTGCTTTTTGATCATCAAATGATAATCACCCAAACCAGTAACCTTGAAAACACCAAAAGGCATATAATCGGTCTTGGCTGATTCAACCAGGGTTTGATAAATCTCTTCTGTGGTGGCATCAAAACTCTCTTCATCACCCTTGCCTTCGACAGACAAATCCAGGATAGATTCTATTCCAAAATCAGCAAGTTTCTTACAGGCCTGTATACTTTCTGCAATGGATTCCCCTCCACAAAAATGCCCAAACATCGTCTGCTTCATGATTCCCTTGATGGGTAAACCAATTTTGAATGACAAATGAGTCAGAGAAATCCCTAAATCAGAGATAAACTTATTATTCAAAAGGGCAAAAACAAGGTGCGTCCTTCTGAGCTCTGAGTCAGATTTAGAAGCAAAGGCTACTTCAAGGTTATCAAAAGAAACTTCGGATTTTACAG
>CAZLUY010000164.1:0-3217 GCA_964562785.1 uncultured Limnohabitans sp.
TGAGTTAAGTTGAAACAATGACTTATCCTGCTGGATCAACCAAGAATAGTGGCTGATCATACTCTACTGGAGTAGCATTGGCTACAAGTATCTTCACGATTTTACCAGAAACCTCAGATTCTATTTCATTGAATAGCTTCATCGCTTCGATGATACAAACTGTATCGCCTGCCTTCACGCTGCTTCCTTCTGATACAAATGGATCAGCATCTGGATTCGGAGTTTGATAGAAAGTACCAATCATTGGCGACTTAATTTCAATCAGGTTTGAAGTGTCTGCTGCACTAGGAGCACTTTCAGCTGGAGCTGATGCCGGTGCTGCCGCAGGGGCAGGTGCCGCTACTGGAGCTGCAGGTACAGAAACCACTGATTCTACCACTTGAACAGGTGCTGACTCAGCATATTTTTTAATGGAAAGCTCAAACTCTCCCGTCTTAATTTTTACTTCTGCCAGCCCAGAGTTAGAGATATAATCTATGAGCTCTTGAATTTCTTTTGCTTTCATTTAGGGTTTGGTTTTTGGTGGCCTAAAAAAGGTAATAGTCTTGTTTGGAAATCCTTCGAGAGTATCCCGATGGAATGCAATTTAATTTATTTTACTCGCTCTGAGTAAGAACCATCTCTGGTGTCCACTTTGATCATAATGTCTTGATCCACAAAAAGAGGGACCATGACAACTGCGCCTGTCTCCAATGTAGCTGGCTTCAGGGCATTGGTTGCTGTATCACCCTTAATACCAGGCTCGGTATAGGTGATCATTAATTCCACAAAAGGAGGGAGCTCCACTGAAAGAGGGGTTTCAGTTTCATCATGAACCAGAATATCAACCGCTTGACCTTCCTTCATCAGTTCAGATCGTTCTATCATATTCTCTTGAATAGCGATCTGCTCAAAAGTACTTGAGTCCATAAAATGGAATCCCATATCATCCTTGTACAAATACTGATGTGGTCTTTTTTCAACTCTTGCGGTAGTCACTTTCTCACCAGCATTGAAGGTCTTGTCTAGTGTTTTACCACTTTTAAGTCCCTTTAGCTTGGTTCTTACGAAGGCAGCTCCTTTACCTGGTTTAACATGCTGGAATTCTACAATGCTATAAATGTCATTATTCATGACCAGGCACATTCCATTTTTAAAATCAGCAGTACTTGCCATAAAAGTTATTTTGAGTTTAAGTCTATTTTGGGTCGTAGGCCCATTTCACATAGGTAGATCCCCAGGTAAATCCGCCACCAAAAGCAGCTAGAAGCAGGTTGTCTCCCTTTTTGAGTTGCTTTTCATATTCCCAAAGGCAAAGCGGAATTGTAGCAGCTGTAGTATTGCCATAGCGTTCGATATTCATCATTACCTTTTCAGGTCCAACGTTCATACGATTTGCAGTAGCATCGATTATTCTTTTGTTCGCTTGATGGGGGACTAGCCATGCAATGTCTTCTCCACTTAGTCCATTTCGCTCCATTATTTCCGCACTCACATCAGCCATATTGGTTACGGCAAATTTGAATACAGTCGCGCCTTCCTGATAGGCAAAATGCTCACGGTTGTCGACAGTCTCATGAGTAGCAGGTTTCCTACTACCTCCGGCTTTCATATGCAAATATGGCTCACCTGAACCGTCAGATCTCATGATGGAGTCCATGATACCAGTCTCCTCCGTAGTTGGCTCTAAAAGAACTGCACCAGCACCATCACCGAAAAGAATACAAGTGGTTCTGTCGGTGTAGTCTATGATGGCAGACATTTTATCAGCACCAACTACAATCACTTTTTTGTATTTCCCGGATTCAATGAATTGAGCACCGGTGTTTAGGGCAAAAAGGAAACCTGAACAAGCTGCACCAATATCGTAGCTGAAGCTATTTTTTGCCCCTACTTTATCTGCGATAATATTAGCAGTTGCCGGAAAAACCAGGTCTGGAGTAACCGTGGCGCAAATGATTAAATCAATGTCTTCAGCCTTAGTATCTGTTTTCTTAAGGAGGCCTTCAACTGCGGCAGCTCCCATAACGGAAGTGCCCTGATTTTCGCCCTTTAGAATCCTTCTTTCTTTGATTCCGGTTCGGCTTAGAATCCATTCGTCATTTGTTTCTACGAGTGTTTCAAGCTCCTTATTTGTTAGCCGGTATTCAGGGACATATCCCTCAATCCCGGTAATCATGGCTCTTATTTTGTCCATTAGGTATTTTTTGTTTCAGACAATTTGCATTGTCTATGCTGAGTTTTTAATCGGTATTTTCTTCCGACGCAAGTGTCAAAAATATTACAATTGTACCTTTCCACCAAAACTAAGTTTTCGATTTACACTAAAGTCAGCCCGTAGCAATAGGCATAAAAAAATCCATCCTGTATGGGATGGATTTTATCTTTTTGGATGCGGAACTTAGGCAAGCACTTCTTTTTCCATGATTACCTGGCCTTTATAGTAAAGCTTTCCGTCCAACCAGAATGCTCTGTGTGGCAAGTGGAATTCACCAGTGGTAGGACACTTAGCCATTCCTTTAGCCTCCAACTTATAATGAGTTCTTCTTTTGTCTCTTCTGGTTTTCGAAATTTTTCGTTTAGGATGTGCCATTTTATTCGTGGTTTATGATTGTTCTACTTCTTTAAGTTTTTCAGTGAAGCCCATCTTGGGTCCACCTCATTCTCAGTTTCTTTTTCTTCATCTTTGTCGATAATTATGAATCCGCCTTGTACTGCAGGATCATCATTATCTAATTCATTCACATAATCAGGATGAATTCTCTTCGTAGGAATGGCTAGCAAAATGAATTCATAGATCAGTTGAGCAACGTTGATTGAAGGGGTATCTCTGGTAATCATAAATACATCCTCATTGATTTCTTTTTCCTCTCCACCAAATTTGTATATCATAGTTTCGTGAAGGTCTAATGGAAAGTCGAATTGCTCAAGACTTCTGTCGCAAGTCAATACCACAGTTCCTTTAATGTAGAAATCAGCTTCAATCAGGTTTGCCCCAATGTTTAATTTGACCCGTATAGTCAAATTTCCCTGTGTGACAGTTTCATTCTCCTCAAACCGGGAAAAGAAGTTGTCATCAATTTGGAAATCTATTTCATGAACACCTTCCTTATACTTAATCACCTCAATATCAAAGGCTCTCCAGAATTTGTCCATACCTCTCCTGATTTAAGTCCGCAAATTTAGATATATTTTTTAAGACTTGGAACTCAAAATCGAAATAATCTTTGGTGATTTA
>CAZLUY010000165.1:0-2541 GCA_964562785.1 uncultured Limnohabitans sp.
GGATATGAAGGATATTTCATTCTCGATCCAATCAGAAATTTGTACTTTTGTTCCAAATCGAACGAATCATACTTTCCTTTCTTTAATTATGTCCGAAGTAAAAATATTTTCAGGAGTAAACAGCAAAAACTTAGCAGAGAAAATTGCCAAACGATATGGTAAAAGATTAGGGGATTTGACTCTCTCAAAGTTTAGTGATGGTGAGATGTCTCCTAGCTTCAACGAAAGCATAAGAGGGTGCACAGTGTTTTTGATTCAAAGTACAAACGGCCCTTCGGATAATCTTCTAGAGCTATGTCTTATGATTGATGCAGCTAGAAGAGCAAGTGCGTATAAGGTATGTGCTGTAATTCCTTATTACGGCTATGCAAGGCAGGATAGAAAAGACAGACCAAGAGTTTCGATTGCCTCAAAACTAATCGCCAACATGCTTACCTCAGCAGGGGCAGATAGAATCATGACTTGCGATCTCCATGCAGGACAAATCCAGGGATTCTTTGATATACCATTGGATCATTTAAATGGATCAGCTATCTTTGTGCCCTATTTGGAAAGGCTGAACCTTAAAAACCTAATCTTTGCTTCTCCTGATGTAGGGGGAGTGGCAAGAGCTAGGGCTTACGCTAAGCATTTCGAAGTAGATATGGTCGTCTGTGATAAGCACAGAAAAAGGGCCAATGAAGTCGCCTCAATGCAGGTGATTGGAGATGTTGAAGGAAAGGATGTGGTTTTAGTGGATGATTTAGTGGATACTGCCGGAACCCTTTGTAAGGCTGCAGAGCTTATCAGGGGAAAAGGCGCAAAAAGTGTAAGAGCTATCACCACGCACGGTGTCCTATCCGGAAAAGCTTACGAAAACATAGAAAATTCGATGTTGGAGGAGCTAGTTATCACTGACACAATCCCCCTAAAGAGGGCTTCAGACAAAATAAAAGTACTTACGGTAGCCGAACTATTCGCCAAAGCAATACACGCTGTGACGGGTAATACTTCCATAAGTGCTCTATTCATTTAGAAACCAATTTTAAATACATACAATATGAAAACACTAGAGATTATAGGGTTTAAAAGAGCAAATCTCGACAGTGCTAGCCTATCTGAGATCAGAGATTCTGGTAATGTCCCTTGCGTAGTTTATGGTCCAGGTATCGAAGAGCAGATTCACTTCTACGCTCCAGCTATCCTATTCAGACCACTTATCTACACTCCAGACGTTCACTTGGTAAAGTTGAATATTGAGGGTACTGAAATCAAAGCGGTCCTTAAGGATACTCAATTCCACCCAGTCAGTGAAGTTCTTCTTCACGCTGATTTCCTTGCTTACACCAACGAGAAGCCTATCAAGTTTGACATTCCAATTAGAGTAGAAGGTCGTTCCCCTGGTATTGCAAAAGGTGGTAAGCTTGAGATGAAGAATAGAACTATCCAAGTGAAAGGTATTGCCGAAAACCTTCCAGATTATATCACTATTGATATTTCTAAACTGGACCTAGGTAAATCTTTCAAAGTAGGCGAAGTGAAAGCTGAAGGGTTTGAAATTCTTACTAGCTCAAGAGTTTCCCTTGTGACTGTTGGTATTCCAAGAGCACTTAGAGGAAAAGGTGCTGGTGAAGACGATGAGGAAGAGGAAGAAGGAGCAGCAGCTGAGGAATAAACGAATAAAATTGAATTGTAGAAATCCCGTCAATCTGTTGGCGGGATTTTTTTTTACCTTCCCACAGAATAAAAAAGCTTATGAAATATTTGATCATAGGACTGGGCAATATTGGCCCCGAATATGAATTAACAAGACATAATATTGGGTTCCTTACTTTAGACAGGCTGGCAGATGATCAGGAGGTAGAATGGCAGATGGGTAGGCTAGCCTTCAAATCTGAGTTCAAATATAAGGGGAGACAAATCCACATGATTAAACCAACCACTTATATGAATCTGAGTGGTAAGGCAATGAATTATTGGATGAAGGAGCTGAAAATACCCAAGGAGAATACCCTGGTGGTGGTAGATGAAGTGGCACTACCTTTTGGCACCTTAAGGATGAGAGGAAAAGGAAGTGCTGCAGGCCACAATGGCCTAAAAAATATTGAAGCTTTGACGGGGGGAACCAACTACCCCAGATTACGAATGGGGATTGGTAATGACTTTCCGAAGGGAAAACAAGTGGATTTTGTTTTGGGAAAATTCAATTCCAAGGAGTTTGAAGAATTACCGTTCATTATGGACAGAGCCTCGGAAATGATTCTTTCCTTTTGCACTATAGGGATTGAGCGTACCATGAATTTCCATAATAAATAACCCTCCTACTTGGATTTTTTCCTTCCCGAACTTTTCTTTGCCTTCTCAGGCAACTGATTTATAAAGAAGAGGTGAGAGAATAGGCTCTGCGACCCTCTGGCAACCATCAAATGAAAGGTGCCAAATCCTACCCATCGAAGGGAACTATAAATTGTCCGCACTCAGCTGGTCTTTAGGTTTAATTTTTCGTTCGGGTTTGATTTGGCCCAATAGCTAAAGAACTATGAAGTCCAACTTTGAAACCGA
>CAZLUY010000166.1:0-1646 GCA_964562785.1 uncultured Limnohabitans sp.
ATTCAGTAGGACATCCACAGCAAGGGTATCATTTCCGGAATTGAACTCCTTTTTGTCATAGGTATTGGTGATGGGATCATGCCAAAAGCCCAAATAATACACCCTCAGCTTCTGGACGATATCAGGCGCCTGGAGTATTGCCGAAGCCACATTGGTACAACTACCTAAAATGATAACATTCAACTTTTCCTTTCCAGACATTTTTCTCGCCTTTTCAACAATGTAATTAGATGCTTCAGATACGTTTGGAGCATGTGGATCTTCTAGAGGAATACTCGCCCCCAGTGGTAAATCGAGGTTGGCACCCAAGATTTCAACCAATTCTTCATTGATCTTCTGACTCTCCCAAACGCTAGAATCACCGGTTAGCGGTGAAGTATGAAACTGAGCAGAACTTATAGCGAGCAAATCAATCCCCGGCTCCATTATGGCTCTGGCTAAGGCAAACAAGTCATCCACCTCATTCGCTGTATCTGCATCGATGATCAATTTCGACTTATCAGGAGCTTCTGATTGATTCAGGAACAGGGTAAAAACAGAAAAAATCAGACTTATAATCCAGGGCATATTCTAGAATTTTAAAGAGCAATCATTTCCAAAACACATTGGTTCCTAAAGAGCTTTAAAAAGCTGAGTATTGCCAGGGTTTTCCTTAGCATTCTTATCTCCATAACTATATATTTACTATCCCTTCCAGGAAATAAATTATCAGCCTTTTATGTCCATTAAAGACAATTTAGAAAAAGTAAAATCATCCTTTTCTAATCCAGATTGCACTTTAGTAGCAGTAAGCAAAACCAAGCCTCTTGAAGATTTGAAAGAGGCCTATGAGTCGGGAATCAGAGATTTCGGAGAGAACAAGGTTCAGGAATTACAATGGAAGCAGCCTGAAATGCCAGAAGATGTGAAATGGCACATGATTGGTCACTTGCAGAGAAACAAGGTCAAGTATATCGCGCCTTATGTTTATCTCATCCACGGAGTCGATAGCGTTCGCCTTTTGAATGAAATCAATAAGCAGGGAGCCAAGGTTGGAAGGAAAATCCCGGTCCTTTTACAAATGCACATTGCTGCGGAAGAAACAAAATTCGGATTCAGTGAAGAGGAAGTAGAGGCCTTTCTTCAAGAAGCCACTGAAGAGTCATATGCTTCAGTAGAAATCAAAGGACTTATGGGTATGGCTACGAATACCGATGACCAGGCTAAAGTAAGGAAGGAGTTCAAAGGGTTGAAATCCTTTTTCGACTCTTTGCAATCCAAGAATCATCCATTGCTTTCCACCATGAGCGAACTGTCCATGGGAATGAGTGGAGATTATCAAATTGCACAAGAAGAAGGAAGCACCATGGTAAGGATCGGCTCATCCATTTTCGGAGCTAGAAATTACCCAACACAAAACTGAAAGAATGAAAGGAAGACAAGTAATTCAACTCGCAGCTTTTTTTGGAGCATTGTCAGTTGCCATTGGCGCCTTCGGTGCACATAGTTTGAAGGAAGTTCTGGAAGAATCTGGAAGAACAGACACCTTTCAAACAGCAGTTTCTTATCAGTTTTATCATTCACTTGCATTATTAGCCATCGGGATCGTTTTTATCCAGAAACCTCATTGGAAGAAACTTAGATGGGCAGCCATTTTCATGATCATA
>CAZLUY010000167.1:0-4294 GCA_964562785.1 uncultured Limnohabitans sp.
ATTTCATCCTCAGATGTTGAAAAATATCTTAGCGAGGAGCCGGAATTTTAGTTACCAAGTAACTCGTCAGACTTAGCGAGCGCTTTGGTGATATCTTCATTTACTTTGGTGACCAGAATCATCTGATCCTCCAAGTAAGATCGAACCTCTTCAGGAGTCTGTTCACCATCTTCACGATCATATTGTCTCATCCAGACAAACATTCCCTCATAGGCCTGATTTAAATCTGAGGCGAGACTTCTAAGTGCTTCGATTCTCTCTTCATCAACTTCCTCCAAAATGGAAATTGAATCAATCTCGGCCAGTGCTTCTTTCTCTAATGATTTCAGTTTTCCCATGAGCGGCATTACTTCGTCATGGACAGCTATCACCTCATCACGTAGTTTTTGATTTTCTTCAACTGGATTTGGTCCACAGGAGAAAAGGCATATTAGTACAAAAAGTGGTAATAAGTGTCTCGCTGATTTCATGTGATATAAATTTGAAGTCAAAGGTAAGCAACAAGTCAATTGTGTTAACTTTTCCATACTATTTAACCAAGAAAAATTTAAGAGAGAGTATCTTCGTTAGTAGTCAAAACCTGTAGTCCTATGATGCCTTATTGCTTTGCTAATGATCAAATTATTCCAAGCTTAGATGCTCGAATACATCCAATGGACCTGGCCTTTATTCGAGGTTATGGTATCTTTGATTTTTTCCGAGTAAGCAATTATAAGCCTCTCTTTTTAGAACAGTATTTAGACAGATTTACAAATTCAGCCCGAGAGACTTATCTCAACCTTAACTTTTCAAAGGATGACTTGAAGAAAATCATCTTTGATCTTATCGAAAAAAATCAAATGCAAAGTGGTGGTTTCAGAATGCTTCTTTCTGGAGGGGTCTCTGAAAATAGCTTCAGTCCAGCCAAAGGAGCATTATTCATCTTTGCTGAACCACTCATTTTTCCTGCGCAGGAAAAGTATGAGAAAGGAGTCAAGCTTTTAAGCTTAGATCATATTCGCCCTGTAGCTCACATCAAGATGACAAACTATGCGTATCCTGTTTGGCATAGCAAAAAATGGAAAGAGGCCGGTGCCATGGATGTGCTCTATCATAGGAATGGCATAATCAGCGAAAGCTCCAGAAGTAATTTCTTTCTGATCAAAGATGGTGTTCTCATCACTCCCGATAAGGACATTCTGAACGGCATTACCAGAAATCAAGTCCTAGGGCTTACGGATCATCAAGAGATCAGAACCGTCTCAATGGAAGATGTCAAAGAAGCCGATGAGGCATTTATTACCAGTACCACCAAAGTAATACTTCCAGTCACTCAAATTGATGATTTGAAGATTGGTGATGGCACAGTCGGTCCAAAGACCATCGAGCTCTTAGAGAAATTCCGTTTAATGGAGAATACGCTAATCAGCTAATCAATCGATCAGCTGAGCTCCTTCCAGGATGTACATTAGCTTTTCTGGATCCTTGCTATTCAGAGTTAGGGTACCTCTGACTTTGACCCGCTTAGAGGTATACTTAATAGGATCATCAAGCATCACTTCCATTACAGTTTCAGGACCACCTGATCCGCAGAAAAAGCATTCAGCGATCGGAAGGCTTGATAGAATAATATGTTCAGGCTTGAACATCCCTTCAAATGGAATGATATAACCGTCTGCTTCTACCACTTTCCCTTCAAGGGATTTGATATTATCAGAGAAAACAGGCACATACAGCTCGCCCCACTCATCTTCACTTATCTTGTAGGACACCTCCGACAAACTTCTCCAAACGGTGTCATCCTGTGCAATTGCGTTAAAGCTAACTATCAAAGTTATTAGTGCGAATACCAGCAATCTTTTCATCTTCATATCTTCTTAACTCCTGAAATTACGTGCTAGTTATGATTTTGTTAGCTGCTTTGCAATACTTGTTTGATAAGCTGCAATAGCTGGGATCAGAGAGGACAAAATTCCAACTCCTGTGGCATAAAGCAAAATCCATAACTCGGCTTGCAAAAATACCCATGGATTAAAGGAAGAAGCTAATCCCTCTTCAGAAACATTCAGCAAAAGTGCCAGAAAACCATGGCCTAAGGCCAAACCAACTACAGCCCCAAGAGTTGTCAAAACTATTCCTTCTGTAAAGATCAAGACCATTAATTGAATTCTTGAAGCACCGATTGCTCTTAGCACGGCCAAATCGTATTTTCTTTCCTTCAGGGAATTATATAAGGCTATAAAAATCCCTAAACCAGC
Organism: uncultured Limnohabitans sp.; assembly: GCA_964562785.1. Lineage (GTDB taxonomy): Bacteria > Bacteroidota > Bacteroidia > Cytophagales > Cyclobacteriaceae > Algoriphagus. The sequence goes on from CAZLUY010000167.1 coordinate 2,238, forward strand.
AACGAAAATTAATACAATCGCTAAACCTTGAAGAAGGCTAACTCCAACACCTAACAACTCAAATAGTCGAGCCATTTCGAAACTTGGTGAGGCTGCCTGCATATTGGTTCTCGAATTGATCAACCTCGGTAGCTGAACAGCAGCCATTGGGCTTCGATATTGTACAAGCAAGGTAGTTAGCTCCCTGCTATCCTCTCCTTCTGGAAAGCCGGTCAGAGAAATTGAACTATGATCATGCTCTTCACCCTCTTCATCATGTGTATACCAAACGGATTCGATACTAGTTAAAACCAGTCTATCAATTACACCCCCAGTAGCCTGGAGAATACCAACAACTCTATAGCTATGCTCATCATGGGAGTGGCTTCCAATACTCATTCCATGACTGCCTTCGAAAGTATCTCCTATTTTGAAATTGGCCTTTTGGGCCACAGATGCACCTAAAACCACATCAAAGGTTTCTTGCCAGGCTTCACCCTCTGCATATTCGACTTCGTACAAATCCAGATAATCATGATTTGTTCCCACAATCCTATTACCCAGGTAATTGTCCCCGAGGGCCATTGGGATTACGGCTTTGATCAATCGGTTTCGCAAAAGGCTTTTCGCCTCTTTCATCGGAATATTGCCAGTTGGGAAGTCAATATGGTACACCCCACAAAGAATGATTTGTAGTGGGCTTCCTTTGGCTCCGACAACCAGATCTATTCCTTTAGCATCCCGACTTACAGTATCTTCAAATTGGTCTTGAACCAACAAAAGCATGGTAATAATAGCTAAGCCAAGAGCCAGCAATAGAATATTTAGACTCGTAGTCAGAGGCTTAAATCGGAGATACTTCCAGCTTATTTTGAATAAATTCATGATGCTCCGACTTGAATAAAATTAGGAATCTGTTCTTTTACTCGCTGATCATGGGTAACAACAATTAAGCTTGCGCCAATTCTTTCAGCTTGTGACTTTAACAGGTCAATTACGATCTGCGCATTTTCATCATCGAGGCTGGAAGTGGGTTCATCTGCCAGGATCACTTTGGGCTTATTCATTAGGGCTCTGGCAATGGAAACTCGTTGTGCTTCACCTTCTGAAAGTGTTTTTACTGATGAATTAGCCTTATCTCCTATTTGCAATTGCTTTAATAGGCTTGCCGAATCTTCGCCTTTAACCGAACTGAAATAAGGAGCTACTTCGAGATTTTCTTTGACTGAAAGAGGTGCCAACAAATGTGGCTTCTGAAATATCAATCCGATATACCTGCCTCTGAAGCTATCCATCTCTTTAGCGGAGAAGGAGTTAATTTCCTTTTGCTGAATGACTATTTTTCCTGTGTCTGGCTTTAGCAGACCAGCCAATAGGTTTAGAAGAGTAGTTTTCCCACTCCCGGATTTTCCAAGAATCAAAAGGGACTCTGCCTCTTTCAATTCAAAATCTGGAAAATGAATGGCACTTGCCTCAGGGTGAGCAAAGGAAAGGCCCTTAGATTCCACTAGATTCATTTGTTCACAGGTATCGTTACTTCGAAAATCGTTTCCTTATTAGGTTCGCTGGTAAATTTGATATCGCCTTTCATGACTTCAACACACTTCTTGACGATTGAAAGGCCCAATCCTGAACCTTCAACTATACCCACGTTCTTAGCCCTGAAGAAACGATCAAAAAGTTGGCTTTGTTCCGACTTCGGAATACCTATTCCATGATCGGTAACTTTGCCTGTAAGGACATCATCTTTGAATTCAAGATCAAAATGAACTTCCTGTCCTTCCTTGGAATATTTCGTGGCATTCGACAGCAGATTATCAAAAATCTGGTAAAGCAAATCACTATCAGAAGTAATGGTCTTAGGTAGGTCACCTAGATTGACTTTCACCTTTACGTCATTATCAATACCGGCTTTGATTCCCGCAATAAGCTCTTTGACAAAAGCCCCCAAAAACATCTTCTTGGGTTTGTATTCCATTTTGTTCTCATCGGCTTTACCAAAGAACAAAACACTGGTCAGGAGATTATTTAAAGCCCTAACTGAGTTTTCAATCTTAGAACCGTGCTTCATAATTTTC
>CAZLUY010000168.1:0-3194 GCA_964562785.1 uncultured Limnohabitans sp.
GAATTCAATTCCTATGTACAGCCCTATGCGGCCCACCTTGATTCAGGTACTGTCTTCCCCCTGGAGATAGCCATCGAAAAAGGACAAGCTCTTGTGAGGAAGAATTGGTCAGGCGATAGTAGCATCCAGATCGGATCTGAGTTAAAGTCAATCAATGGCATGCTCATATCCCAAGTGCTGGAGAAGATCTATCCCCAGGTTGCGGCCGAGCGCCAATATTTCAGAGATGCTCTTTTGGAAGGATTCACTCTTCCAAGGTACTACTGGCAAGTTTTTGGAGAACAAAAAGAATTTGAGGTTGAAATTCTACAAAAGGGTAAGCTCAAAACTTACAAGCTGAAGTCTATTAATGCCTGGGATGATTATGAAAGTATCAGAAAAGAAATACTCATCAACGACTGGGCGCTGAGCTATCCTTCGACTACCTCAGCTTACTTACGACCAGGTATGTTTGGAGGGGATGAAGAGAAATATCAAGGCTTCATTGATTCGGCCTTTGTCGATATTAATTCCAGAGCAATTGAGAACCTGATCATTGACTTACGGAATCACTCAGGAGGGAATGACTCTTTCGGTGATTACCTCGTCTCTTACTTTGCGGACAGACCTTTTAGGTGGAACTCCAATTATCAATTAAAAACCAGTGAACTTCTTAAAGAAGACATCCGAAAAACCAGAGACACAACATCAACCTTCTGGAAATCTGCTCTAATCCATGAAAATGGAGAAATCTATGACTATGATTTCGGTTCTTATGACCCACAGCCCGAGCAAAAGCGCTTTACAGGGACAGTGTATGTTCTGGTAAACCGACACTCCTACTCCCAATCAACAGTTACAGCTGCTCAGATTCAGGATTATGGATTTGGAGAAATCGTAGGTGAGGAAACTGGCGAATACCCAAATCTCATTGCTTCTATCTTTACCTATCAGCTTCCCAATACAGGTATCAAAGTAGATATTCCAAAAGGAAAAATGGAGCGCATTAGTGGGGTCGAAAATGGAAGGGGCTTGATACCTGATATCCAGATTTCAGATCAGCTTCGGGATGAAAAAGATGAAATCTTGGAAGACCTTTTGAAATTATTGAGTGCCAATTGATAAAATCTTAATTCTGACAATAAAGAAGTGAGATATTAAAAAACCTTAGATTCTCTACTTATATGGGCCAGTTGGTTAATTTTGGCCCATTATGCGTAAAACCCTCCGGTATACTTTTTTAGCAATTCTGATTCTTGGACTTCTAAGCCTGAAGCCAAAGGAGAATGTGTCCAAACAGGACTCGGTCATGTTGGCGATGGTATTACTTGATGAGGTCAATTCCCTGGATCCTGAATGGGTCGTTCGGGAATTAAAGGACTATTGGGGAATTGAGGTGAATGGATCAAATCTGGGAGAAGAATCTTCCATTATTGTCATTGAGGAATATCAATTTGCTTTGGCTGAAATGAAGGCTCCAATTCCAGGTGACGAAGTTCAAAAGACGGCTGCTGCCAACTACTTGTGGGAAAATGGCTCAACTGAAGTTCTCAAGCATAAAAGCCATGTAATCGTATCCCTATTGAACCCAAAAGGAAATGTGATTGAGGAGAATATACTTTTCAATAAAGTCCTAGCCACAGTACTTCGAACCACAGAGTCCACGGGTATCTATATGGGCCAAAGGAATCTGGCTGTTGAAAAGGAATTTTACCTCTCTAATTCTGAGTTTATGAGCGAGGCAGATCTGCCGCTATACAACTGGATATATTTTGGAGTAGCCTTGGAGGATGGAAAGAGTTCAATTTACACCTATGGGCTGGCTGATTTTGGGAAGCTTGAGATTGAAATCATCGACTCTGAACAGTCCCAAGATGATCTTATAGCCTTCATTTACAATTTAGCCCATTACGTCATCGCCTATGACGTGACCTTGCTGGATGGAGAAACCGTGGGTCTTTCTGCAATACAAAAAATCCCAATTGAAGAATCTGAAGGATACTTTTTAGAAGGAAGGACCTTGAAGTTGAGGTTTTGACCAAAAACAGGATAGCCGAATAGGATGTTCATAATCTAATTATGAGAATCCAATTTACTTTTCTACTTCTGCTCACACCCATTTTTGTCCAAGCTCAAAACTTAAACAGAGAGCTAAGTCGGGAAGAGGCTTTGGAGGATATCCAATTGCTGAAAAAGACCCTGGAAGAATCTCATCCGGGAATGTATAGGTTCACAAGCAAAGAAGAGATGGACGAGGCCTATTCCCAGGCCATGGCTGAAATCACCAATACCAACTTATTTGATTTCTATGGGGAAGCATTAGAGTTACTAAGCTTAATCCGTTGTGGTCATACTCAGGCAGAATTACCCGAGGAAATTTCAAATACCTACCAAAAAGAGCTCTTAAGGCTTCCTTTTGATGTGGAATTCCTTGACGGAAGGATGCTTGTTTCTGAGGACTACAGCCCGTCTAATGATATTGAAAGAGGTTCGGAGATTCTTTCAATCGATGGGGTAAAGACAGATAAGATTTTGACAAGTCTATTTCAAAAAATCAATAATGATGGTTTTGTCGAGAGTTTTAGATACGAGTGGCTGGAGCGATTCTTTTGGGAGTACTACCCTCAATTCTTTACCGAGTCGGGATTGCCAGAATCTTACAAAATCGAGTATCGAAGACCTTTCGCAGAAGAAACTCAAAAGCTAACCTTATCAGGTGTATCAAATGATTACGTCAGGGAGAAAAAGGGGAAGAATAATGAGGAAAGGTTCTCCCTCCAACTAGAGGATGATTATGCACTATTGACCGTTAAATCTTTTTCGGGTAGATCAAAGGACTTCTATGGTTTCCTTGAAGAGAGCTTCAAGTCTATCAATAATAGCGGTGTTCAGAACCTAATCCTTGACTTACGAGGCAATGGTGGTGGAACTGATGAATATGGAGCCAAGCTCGTTAGCTATTTGGCAAAGTCTGACTTCAAATATTTTGATCGAATTGAGGTTACTGAGAATTATGCCAGCCAAAATAAAAGGGTCAAATCAGAAAATGGCCGCTATTACCGAACGGGTCATGTAGGGCTTAAAGGATGGTCTCCTGCTAAAAATAAGTTCGAAGGGCAGGTCTATGTTCTCATCAATGGAATCAGCTTTTCGACCACGGCTGATGTAGCCTCTATCCTAAACGATAATGGATGGGCAATTTTTATAGGTCAGGA
>CAZLUY010000169.1:0-7163 GCA_964562785.1 uncultured Limnohabitans sp.
AGCTCCATTTTATCTGTAATTAATGGATTTCCATTAAGCTTGATTTTCATATCCATAAGGTTTTGCCGGATGCTTTCTGCCTTTTCAAAGGACTCCTTAGGATTATCTAGCTTCGATACCTGATTTATGGCTTTCTGAATCTCCTCAATCATCAAATCAACAGTCTCATCTGCTAGATCTATTGATCGGTTAATTTCAAGAACCTGAAGTCTAAAGGCCCGATCCGCATCCAGATTCTCAGATAGGATTGAGTTTCCACCCAGAGCTTTAACTGTAAATTCTTGTGAGCCCTCCAAGTCTTCCCACACCCCATTTACCAGCTTGCTCATGGAAACATTGTAGGTTCCGGAAGAGGCCATTGGGCCGTTATTTCCATTGGATCCGGCATGTCTTAGGTTCCAGGACGTTCTATGAATTCCTCTTCTTGCAGGACCATTAACTCTTGCCACTAAATCACCATCCTGATCTCGAATAGTGAAGGTGACTTTTGGTCCATTTTCCCTTTTCTCTTTGTTATAATCGTCCCATTCTGGATAGTTTACCGGTTCTCCATTACTTACTTTCTCTGCCTCTTCATTTTTCCTTTGCTGTGCTAAAGTGGTTGAAGATTCCTTTAAATAATAGGTGAAGACAGCTCCGAAAGTTGGGTTCGGTGAAGTGAAGAAGTTGGCTCCTAAAGCGTATCCATCTGGATTTGCAGCGATATAGCTCCAAGGGTCTTTCACTTCGAAGAGATGGCTTTCTGATTCTCCGCTGACCTCGCTCAGTTCTCTAAGAGGGGCATAATTATCCAGGATGAAGAAACCTCTTCCAAATGAAGCAGCAACCAGGTCATTTTCTCTTTGCTGAATTTCCAGATCACGAATGGCAATGGTTGGAATTCCATTTGTGAATTTGGTCCAGTTCGCTCCTCCATTCAAACTGAAATACAATCCATATTCCGTTCCTGCAAAGATCAGATCCTCCTTGATATGGTCTTGTACGATTGTCCATCCAAAGTCGCCTTCAGGAAGGTTGTTGGAAATTGATGTCCAAGTATTACCCTTGTCTTTACTTACAAAGAAATAAGGCTTGTAATCCCCGTATTTATGATTATTGAAGACCGCAAAAACCGTGTTTTCATCATGCGGAGAGGCAAAAAGGTCCGATAGATATGCCAGCTTTGGAACGCCAGCGATGCCTTCAACTTTTCTCCAGGTTTGGCCATCATCCTCACTCACCTGAATCAATCCGTCGTCCGTTCCTACATAAAGTAAACCTTGCTTAATGGGTGATTCTGAAAGTGAAACTATCGTACCATACGGCGAAGTCCAGACATTCTTGAAAATCGCATCGATCCCCCAAACTCTGCCCATAACTTCCATTTGGTTTCTGTCCAACTGCCGGGTGAGATCTGGGCTTATTTCCTGCCAGGAACTTCCTTGATTCGTACTCTTCATCAGTTTGTTGGCGGCGAAGTATAGCGTCTTGGAATCGTGTGCACTTAGGACCAAGGGGGCATCCCAATTCCATCGATATGGTGGTTCTCCAGATCCAGGTTGGGGTTGGATATCTGTTTGCTCTCCGGTTTTTCGATCATAGCGAATGATTCCTGCATACTGATACATAGAATAAAGAATATCTGGATTCGTAGGATCAATTCGAGTTTGGAAGCCATCACCTCCAAGGGTATTGAACCAATCGCTGTTTTTTATACCAAAACGGTTTCTGGTACGGCTTGGTCCGCCAATGGTATTGTTGTCTTGAGTTCCTCCATAGAGGTTGTAAAATGGAGCGTCATTGTCTATCCCAACTCGATAGAATTGGGCGATAGGAAGATTGTCGGTGAACCTCCAGTTACCACCATTATCCCAAGACTCATATATACCTCCATCACCGGCGATTAACAGGTAGTTTGGATCATTTGGGTCGAATTCCATCTCATGATTATCAACATGAATTCGATTGTGATTTATTCCCTTGAGGGTTTTCCCTCCATCTTCAGAAACCTTAGTAATCACATCCACGATGTAGAGCTTATCGAACTGATGAGGGTCAGGGAAAATCTCCATATAATACTGCGCATCGATGACCATATAATTGTTCATTTTTACCCAACTGGAGCCATTATCGCTTGATCTGTAAAAACCCTTTGTGCTTTCCGTTCCTGCTACCAGGGCATACAAAACGTCAGGCTTTTGAGGTGAGCGGGCTAAACCAATGCGGCCCAATTCTCCTTGTGGGAAGCCATTATTTAGTTTGCTCCAAGTTTCTCCACCATCCTCAGACTTGAAGGCCCCACCTTCAGGTCCACCAGCTACAAGAATTCCGAAATGCCTTCTTCTTTGATAGGCAGAAGCGATAATATGATCTGGATTTCTTGGGTCGATAATGACATCAGAAATCCCCGTATCATCACTTATGAATAAAATTCTTTCCCAGTTTTGGCCTCCGTCTATGGTTTTGTAGAGGCCTCTTTCTCCACCCGGTGCCCATAAGCCACCCTGAGATGCGACGAAAACAATGTCAGAATCATCAGGATGGATGACTATTTTCCCAATGTGCTCTGAAGTCTTCAAACCGGTATTCATCCAGGATTTGCCCCCGTCTGTGCTTTTGTAGACTCCATCTCCCTTACTCACTGAACGTTGAGCATTATTTTCCCCAGTTCCAACCCAAACGGTATTTGGATTCTTCGGGTCAATGACCACAGTTCCGATGGAGAATGATCCCTGCCGATCAAAAATAGGTGTCCATGTAGTTCCGGCATTCATCGTTTTCCAAACGCCGCCAGAAGCAACAGCTACGTAACGAATACTTCGATTTTCAGGATGTATGGCAATGTCTACGACTCTTCCTCCAGACTTGGCTGGAGTGATATTCCTTAGTTTAAGGCTTGAGAAAAGCTCTTGGTCAATAGTGGAATTGCTTGTTTTACTCTCTTTTTGTCTTTGAGCAAAAGAGAGTGTGGCAATAGAGTAAAGTGTGAAAACCAGGGCAAGGCTCAGGATTTTTTTCATAGCAAATTGGGTTGGTGATAGGATAGAAATGTGGATAACTCCTATCACTGTCCAAAATAGCTATTCCCAATTCAAATGAATTACCGCTGGTAAATTGATATCTGGTAAGAAATGTTTAAGAAGAAGATTCCCTAATTCAGCAGAGCAACCTCAGGGTTTTCGGCATAGTTGAACTTCTGAAAATCCTCTTTGTAAAGATTGGCCACGATCTGAATGCTTTTTTCATCCCAAGGTATTTTCTCAGAAATATCATCAGAGTTGTTAGCCTTTTTAGATAGATCTATATCAAAGACCCTTTCCAATTCTTTCAGATCTTCCTTTTCCTCCATCTTAAAAATTTTCTCAAACTTAATCGGAATTGAGAATCGCAAACCGTAACGATTGATTGGGAATTTTAGAGAATGATGCTGAGGAACCATGTGGCCATCCTTTAAGTGCACCTCAGGTAAAATGGAAATGACCTTGTCGAAGCTGGTGGACTTCAACTTCTCGCTTACCTGGTTTGGGTCATCCTCTTCGCTCAAGCCGAGATATGGGAAAAATGGTTCCGTACAAATCTGCCAGGATTTTTCTTCACCTTCCTCCATCATGGAAGCACGATTCCTCTCGGCGCTGATGAATTTATTCTTATAGAATGACATCACCTTTTTGAAGGGATTCCTGACTACCAGGTAGAATTTTGAAGTACCACTCACCCAGGATTCCAAGGCATGTAGGTACATCCGTTTACCCGGATAAACCCGGATCAGACTTTCTTTCTTCCTCAATGAGGAATACATAACCTTGAAATTGGTTATAACAAAGACGTTTTCGTCCCGTTTTTTGAAGATTATCATTTCCAATCAATTCTCTTATCAGCAAGTGACGGTTAGGATGATTCAAGCTGACAAGTGGTGTTAAGCGGGCGAAATTTAATGATTATTTCTCCGGGAGGAAAAACTTTGAATTGGTTGCCGGCGAGGCTGGACAGAAGAGCAAAAGGATAAGTTTGTCTAAAACTACTCTCCGAACATGCAGTAATTATTCAATCCTCCCCTTCCAGCTCATAAATGGTATTCTGAACTACTCCTTCAAAGGAGTTACCATTTTTACTTTCTAACTGGTATTTGATTTCCATCACCCAGGTGGGGGCGATTTCCGGAAGCTGAAGCAAAACGGTTTTGCCATCCTCAGAAAGGCTGATTTTCTCAATAGCCAATTCCTGAACATTAAGCCGGTCTGATCCATATCGTCTTGTCCTCTCCAAATCCCAGGTGCTGATTTGATAGTTAGTGAGATCTTTGGCGGCTTCCTGATCAAGTGCCTCACTGAAGGTTAATTCCATTCCTGAATCCAATGCTCTCATCGCGATCGGTAGATCCAGGGGCTTACCCGTATAGCGGACTCTATATAATCCACCTACCTGAATCATCTGGTTGGTTGCCCAGGCGGACATTCCACATGTGTATAACTGCCCATCCGCAGGGTTAAATCGGCCACGCATAATTCCTGTTGGAAACTGAGGTAATGGAAGCTCCACCATTCCGCCTTGTTTGGTGTTTCCGATATCTTGTGTCATCACGCCAAATATCTTTCCGTTGCCATAGGATAGGTTGAGTAATTGTCTATTGAGTGGTCCCCATCGATCACTCTCAGCCCAAAGCAATTCTGCAGGAGATCTATCGTATTTATTATCAATCCAACACAATGGCATTTCCATAGCCGCATCCGAAGAATCATTTGGGACACCATAGCCCCACATATTTCCATAAAAGCCTCCTTCCTCAACCCAATTGATTCGGTTCTTTGGATTCCAATAACCCTCCTGATCAGTTACAATAAAGGATCCATCAGGATTTAAACAGACACCATTTGCGGCCCGGAATCCCGTGGCAATTATCTCAGAATTTTGACCATCTGGACTTACCCGGATAAGAGTTCCATGTTGAGGCACAAGCGCCGTCCGTGCATGTCTTCCACTTTTCGCGTAGTAAAAATTCCCTTTATCATCTGTTTGTAGCCCCATTGCAAATTCATGGAAATGTTCTGTCACTTGATGATCGCTATTGAAGCTTTCATAGTAATCAGTTTCTCCATCCCCATTCAAATCCCTAAGGATTGAGATCTGATCTCTGCAGCTGACATAGATTTCCCCCTTATGATATTTGATACCAAGCGGCTGGAATAAGCCCGTTGCTATACGCTTCCAGCTTACATCCCCTGACTTTTGGGAAATTCCTTTTAGATGAAAGACTTCCCCATCGATGGTGCAAAGAACAGCTTCATCGCCTCCGGGAAGGAAGTCAATGCCTGTGGGCCTCATCCTACTATTCCATGGGTTTTCCTGAGGAAGTGTGAATACGTCCACCTCATAAGCATCTCCTCTATCCCCGGTGATTATGGGTGAAAATAGCTCTTGAGGATCATGGACTGGCCCTCCTTTCGTAAATGTTTTTAGGTCAAGGATAGATGCTTCGTTTTTGGCAAGTCTATCAAGATTAGCACTGCCAGTTTTACTAAGGAAGAGCTTAATCTGAGCCTCTTTCCCAGGAGCTATTTTTAGAATGTGAAAGCCATCTTCGATCTTCAGATTTCCAGAGCCTACAAGTCGTACAGCATTTTGCTCTGGAGCCACGCGAAGTGTCAATTCCTTATCAATATTGGAGACTTGTAATGTCCGGCTGATAATTGGGCTTTCGCCCATCTCTTCCAGATCATAGGTCTCTAGAATTTTTGCATTCCCAACGGTGTAATGGATGATAATTCGCTCTCCATGATAGTACAAACCTTTGTAATGGGCCCAATCTTTCGGTAATGGACCAAAAGGCCGACCATCAACTGCCACAAATCTTGGATCTTCAAAGCTTCCACTCGCAGGATTTGCCCAACCAGGCCCAACGGGGTTTTCTATTTGGACCTGACCAACCGTTCTTGGGAAGATATTATGCACATCATTTAGAAGAATATCCTCATAATCAATAAAGCCTTCTCCAGTCCAGAAGCCTGAGAAACGCAGTAGGTCATGATCGAAGAGTGCGAATGCTTTGCCATCGGCAACACCTCCATCTCCCTTATCCAGCCGCATGGCTATACCTTTATAGGAGAAATTCATATCCCGAAAATCTTCATTGGGTAAAGGACTGGGCCCTCCGGAAATTCCTCGAGGTTCGGCATCAGAGCTAGACAGGTCATAGGTGTGGATAAAGAAATCACCATAATCCATTTCAGCCCAGGGCTGATAAGGTACTGGTTCCGGGCCGGAGGTGTCTCCCTTAGGTAAGGATTCAATATAGTCTTCAGTCAATTCGAAGTATTGCTCTGGATTATTCTCTTTGATAAACTCCTCCCGTATAAAGTGAATCACCTCATATTTTTCCTGGGGGCTTAATCTTATTTGTGGAGGCATCTGTCCATAGCCCTTTGTCAGCACCTGATACATGCTGTAGGGGTCTGAGCCATTTTTAAATCGCTCTTTCCAGAACTGCCTTGAATCTGGGATGGAACCAACCTGCTCTAAATTACCGTGACAGCTATAGCAATTTGTCCGGTAGATCTGCATGCCCTTATGGTAGAACTCAGGTGTCCACTGTTCAAGAAATCCAGCATGATCAAGTTTTCCTTCGTAATCTGGAAGGTCATCAGCTTGAAGCAGATAGTCGACCGAAGGGGAATCTGTCTGGGCTTGCTCACAACTTGAGATTAACAAAGCAAATCCAAGAAGAAAAATCCCATACTGGTACAAGCTGATTCTCATAGCATTGAGCTTAGGTGCTTTACCAATATGGTTAATATTTTCTTGACTTTTGAGAGAGAGGTTTATCTAGTCTATGCGATTACTTTTGTAAATGGGCGGTTAACGGTTAGTATATGAATCGTAGTGAGGCACGAGCTATGATTTCATATACACTGTTAGTGGTTGTTTTTCTTTTTTTAGAATATCAAATTGAATGTTATTTGATGAATAATCCATGTTGAAAGTATTATTAAATATGGTTGATAATTCTTTCGGTGTTTTCTATCAAGTATTATTAATCCAATCAGGATAAGATATATTAATCCATATTGAGAATTTTGAGTTACATTTTCAGACAACCCTAATATTAGTGGTCCTATTCGGCCAATAGTAGGTCCTAAAAAGACAATTGCGGTTCCAATCATATATCGCATATGTTTGGACATATTCTT
>CAZLUY010000170.1:0-2188 GCA_964562785.1 uncultured Limnohabitans sp.
TACGAGGAGGAATCAAGCATTACAAGTGAAGAAGATCGGATCGGAAACTTGCTTAGATTTTTAGATATTTAGGCCATGAAAGTGGTCCTCCATGGCTTGAAATTGAAAGCCATCCATGTCTCCCATCTTAAGGTTTTGGTGAATGAACTTACATCCAAGGATGTACAGGTTTTTGCAACGAAAAAGCTAGAAAAAGTACTCAGAAAGATAAGCCAGGAGCCTTTGAAGGTAGAATCCTTAAGTTTAGAAAACCCATTGGAATCGATGGATTTTTTAATTTCTGTGGGTGGGGATGGAACTATGTTGGATGCGCTTTGCGAAATTGGTGCAAGAGAAATTCCAATTCTTGGATTGAATACCGGTCGCCTCGGGTTCCTCGCTACGGTAGCTACTAAGGATATTGCTCTTGCCGTCCAAAAGCTTACTTCAGGCGATTATCAAATTGAAAACCGAAGTCTTATTTCGGTGGATTCAGATCAAAATGATCCTTTTGACGGTTTGAATTTTGGCCTGAATGAATTCACAATTCATAAAAGAGATACTTCATCAATGATTACAGTTCATACTTACATTGATGGACAATATTTGAATAGCTATTGGGCTGATGGGTTAATTGTCTCTACTCCTACTGGATCTACAGGGTACTCTCTCAGCTGCGGAGGACCATTGATTTCTCCTGCTGCCAAAAATTTTGTTATTACTCCTGTAAGTCCACATAACTTAAATGTGCGACCGATTATAGTTTCGGATCAAAGCGAGATCAGTTTCGAAATAGAGGGTCGTTCAAAAAAGTATCTTATTTCTTTAGATTCGAGATCTACTTCGGTATCATCAAAAGTGAAATTAAAAGTGCGTAAGGAGAAGTTTGAAGCACAGCTTGTAAAGCTTCCAGATTATCACTTTTTTGACACATTAAGACATAAATTGAACTGGGGCTTTGATATGCGAAATTAGCCTTAAAACGCGTATTTTGAACTAAATTTAGCTTAACAATAATTAACCCGGCACATACTAGAAGGCGTTTTTAAAACGTTGGGTACTTCATAACTTGCATCGTCTTGAAAAAAGTCAATTTTCAGATTTCCAACCATTTAATCATCTTTTGCTTGGTATATGTTTCATTCTTCGGGATGGCAAATGCTCAGAAATATGAAGTAGGTGGAGGAGTTGGAGTGGCGGCCTATTCCGGGGATATTATAAGAAGAATAGATCCGGGGCAAATAGGACTTCAAGGAACGTTGTTTGGCAAGAGAAATTTTGACAATGTTTGGTCGCTAAGAGTTGGTGTTAACTTGGCCAGACTGAATGCTGCTGATAGCATCAAACCAATTGATGAATTAGCAAGGTTGAGAGACGGCAGATTCCGTGCTGGGATCGTGGAAATGAGTGCAATTATGGAATTTAATTTCCTTGATTATCTCAGAAACAATTCTGAATTCCGTTGGTCACCATATGCCTTCTTTGGGCTTGGCTATACTTTTGTAGTTGCCCGGGGGAATACCTATAGATTCAATCAGTCTGAAGACTACAATTTGAGTACCATGGTTATCCCATTCGGGGGTGGGGTTAAATATCGAATAAATGATAGATGGACCCTAGCATTGGAGGTTGGTATGCGACCAACTTTCACTGATTATCTTGATAAAATTGATAGTCAAGAACCACCGATCCCGCGGTTCCAAGACCCTAATAATCCAGGCGAACCTTATGGGATCAACTTTGGTAATCCCAACGACAAAGACTGGTATTATTTCACCGGATTAATGATCAGCTACACGATCGCCAGCACCAAGTGCTACGCCTATTAAATATTTGACTCTTAGGCTTAATTATTGAAAAAGAAATAGCATTTTTGTACCTCGAAAAAATTGAGTGCTATTTCGGATAGGCCTGGAATGAAGGATTTGATAGACCCAACGAGGATTCCCCAACACATCGCGATTATTATGGACGGCAATGGCCGATGGGCAAAGCAGAAAGGGGCTATGCGCATCTTTGGCCATAAAAATGCTGTGCAAGCGGTAAAGGATGCTATCGAGGGGGCTAAAGATCTTGGGGTTAAGTACTTGACTCTATTTTCATTCTCTACTGAAAACTGGTCAAGACCTCAAGATGAGGTTGACGGTTTGATGGAATTGCTAGTAAAAACGATCACTAAGCAAGTTCCATTGATGATGAAGGATAACAT
>CAZLUY010000171.1:0-4935 GCA_964562785.1 uncultured Limnohabitans sp.
GTCTTGATTCTTTGCTTATCCAATTCTACCCTGACGGCTTCATCTTTCTGCCATTTTTGTACGGAGGCTACAGAAGTACTCACCCCAACAGACAATAAATACAGAAGTAGCTGGAAGATATCTCCGAAGATCCAACGACCACGGTTCACATATTCCTCACCAGGGTTAAAAGCCTTAAACATTAACTCCGGTAGGTTGAGAATATTCTCGAATGAAATAATCAATCCCAAATACAAAACCCCTCCTACTACAACGGTTAAGAGATAAATACCAAGCTTCGATTGAAGAAGAAGGCGTGGAACCACGACCAGCATATTCCCATAAAATATGAGGGAAAGAAGGCCTCCTAGAAATAGCTGCTTATACCAATAGGCAGCAGGTAAATCTACCCGATAGGACAGGGGAAGCAACAATAGAAGTAGGGTGCTCAATGTTGCCCAGCCCAGAATGTGGACGAGGACAGATACTCTTTTTGTAGAATCCAGTTTTTCCATAAACCAAAGAATCAACCCAAAAGTAGACCTTATTTCTCCCTGATATACAGGTTAATCTGCGAATCTAGGGATTCTATCTGCCAAAGCTGGAAACTAACCGATGAAAGGGGAATAAATAAAGTTCAGGGTTTTTATCCGGGAAAATACCGGGTTTGTCGACAAATAACTCTAAGCCGTCTATTCCTTTTATGTATGGCGAACAAAGGTATCAAGGCCTTTGTATTAGTGTTGGATATTTGAACCAACTATTGAATAACACCATGAGGAAATTTTACTATTTGTTGATTGTTCTGGCACTTTTTTCAACCGGAACATACGCGCAGGAGGAGAACAATGAGGACAAGCCTATTAGGATTGTCGGTGTGGCCGTTTCAGGTGATGAAGCAGAGCCAGTGCCCTACGCAACTGCAGCTTTAATTAATCCAGAAGACGGATCTACTGTCGCAGGAGCTGTTGCCGATGGAGATGGAAAGTTCTTTATCGCAGGTTTTGGTCTAGGGACCTATAATCTTGTACTTTCTTTTATTGGCTTTGAAGCCACTTCGGTAAAGGATATTGAAGTCACCTCTCTGACAGGCGAAATTGATCTTGGGAACATTGATATGGCTGATGAAGGAGTTGAACTTGACGAGGTGACAGTTCAGGGACAACGGGAGCTAATCGAGGAGCGAGTAGACCGAACTATTTATAAGGCCGAAAACGACTTGACGACGGCTGGTGGTGATGCTACGGATGTTCTACGTCGTGTACCGATGCTTTCAGTTGATTTGGATGGAAACGTTTCCATGAGAGGAAGTAGTAACATTTTGGTCCTCATCGATAACAGACCATCTGCGATTGCTGCTAGCAGTATAGCTGATGCGTTGAGCCAAATCCCAGCAGAAGAAATTAAAGCTGTTGAAGTGATTACTTCACCATCTGCAAGATTTGATGCCGAAGGAACAAGTGGTGTAATCAACATTGTAACGAAAAAGAATAACCTCACCGGGATGACCTTGAATGTCAGAAGTGGTGTCGGTCTAAGAGGATCTAATCTTAGCCTGAATGGATCTGCAAGAACCAAGAAGCTTGGTTTTTCTGTAGGTGGCTTCGGTAGAGCAGGATATAATATCCTTGGAAGCTTCGAAAATGAGCAGCTGGTAAGGAATCCAGACGAATCAATTACAAGAATTCTCCAGCAAGCGGATACTCGTAGAGACAACCTTTTTGGTAGATACAACTTTGGAGTAGACTACGATATCGATAAGTACAACTTCCTGACTGGTGCGGTAAACTTCGGTATCCGAAACTCAAATAACTACCAGGATGACTTCTTCACGGAGAATTATAGTGAAGGTCAATTGATTAGCAGACAGCTAAGAGAGACAGATGTCACTGATAAGTCAAATACAGTTGATGTAAGTGTGAACTACACCAGAACGTACGAAAAGAAGGGTAAGGAATTCAGTATCCTGACGCTATATTCTCAAAACAACCGAGAGAACTCATTCACGAATCTTCTTTATGAGGATGATTTCGAAACTATCAATTCAAGAATTCGAAATGATAACCCAAGCCGTAACCAGGAATTTACTGCCCAGTTGGATTTTGTGAATCCGATGGGAGAGGATGGAGAGTCTATCCTTGAGTATGGGGTGAAAAATATTCTTAGAAGAGCCTTCTCTGACTTCGCGTATTTCGAAGCTGAAGGAGAGGATGGAGATTTCATAGAAAATGAAAATCCAAACCTTAATAACGAATTGAATTATGATCAGAATGTGACTGCAGGTTATGCTTCTTATACTTTTAAAGTGTTGAAGAACTATACTTTGAAAACAGGTTTGAGGTACGAGTACACCATGATCAATGCGAATTTTGAGGATGAGCAAGAGGCAGACATTCCTTCTTATGGAACTTTGGTGCCAAGTATCAATGCGAGCCGAAGAATGAGTAATGGCAACCTAATTAAGGCTGCTTATAACAGACGAATTTCAAGACCTTCCTTGAGATTTATCAATCCAAACATCAATGCTTCTAACCCAAGTCAAATTTCTCAGGGTAATCCACTTTTGGATCCTGAATTGACGGATAATTATGAGGTGGGATACAGTACTTTCTTTAAGGGCTCTATTCTGAACTTCACAGGATTCTATAGAAATACCACCGGTTCCATTCAGGCAGTAAGAAGTATTCTGGATGACGGAGTGATTTTCACTACCTATGAAAACATTGGTCGTGAGCAGGCAATTGGATCAAGCTTCTTTACTAATATCACAGTAGGTAGCAAGCTATCCTTCAATGGTGGTTTTGATCTTTACTATGCTATCCTCGAGAACGGTTTGACTGACCCGGATCTGGCTGCGCAAAATGAAGGTTTTGTCATCTCTGGTAGAATGTTTGGTAACTACACACTTCCAAAGAACTGGCAGGTACAGCTTTTCACCTTTGCAAGAGGTAGAAGAGTTCAGCTTCAGGGTAGATCTGGTGGATTTGCAGTTTATGGTTTAAGTATGAACAAGCAGTTCAAGGAGAAAAGAGGAAGTATCGGTTTTGGTGCTGAAAACTTCCTGACCAAGGAGTTTAAGATCGTAAATGAACTGGAAACTCCTACCATCATGCAGACAAGTACTACCGCCTTGAGAAACATGAATTTCAAAGTGAACTTCAGTTATCGAATCGGAAAGCTGAGCATGGATGACCGATCACGAAGACGTCGAAAGTCAGTTAAAAACGATGACTTGAAAGGTGGCGGAGGTTCCGGCGAAGAAGGTATGGGACAAGGAAATAGAAATTAAATCATTGAGGCTCTGAAACTTTCAGAGCCTTTTTGCTCTTATATAGATACATAAATAGATAGATTGAGTAACAAAAAACCCTGATTTGGTAGGTCAGGGCTTTTTTTTGCTTTTAGCTATGCTTATTTATAGGTCACTTTCTTGACCGCATCTATCGTTCTCTTAACATTTGGAATCGTTGCTTCGATATAAGTAGGAGCGTAGCTTAATGGTACGTCCATTGAGTTTACTCGAACTACTGGAGCGTCTAAGTGATCGAAAGCATGACGCTGAAGATGATACGCTATTTCAGAGGAAAGCGCAGCAATTGGATTAGCTTCTTCTACAACAACCGCTCTATTGGTCTTCTTCAAAGATTCAACGCAAGTAGCGTAATCGATAGGCCTGACTGTCCTTAAGTCAATCACTTCAGCTTCTATTCCTTCTTTAGCCAATTCTTCAGCTGCCTGATTAGCCACTTTCATCATCTTACCAAATGAAATCAAAGTAACATCGGAGCCTTTTCTAACCACATCAGCAACACCGATAGGAAGTAAATATTCTCCTTCTGGAACAGGCCCTTTGTCAGAGTACATCAATTCTGATTCCATGAAGATGACTGGATCAGGGTCTCTAACTGCTGACTTTAGTAAGCCTTTGGCATCCTGCGGGTTAGATGGGACAATTACTTTTAGACCAGGAGTATTAGCAAACCAATTCTCGAAGTTTGAGGAGTGAGTTGCACCTAACTGACCAGCATTTCCAGTCGGACCTCTAAAGACCGCTGGGACGCTATATGCACCACCTGACATGGCAAGCATTTTAGCCGCAGAGTTGATTAATTGATCGATTGCTACCAGAGAGAAGTTGAAGGTCATGAACTCGATGATAGGCTTCAAACCGTTCATGGCGGCACCTACTCCTAAACCTGCAAATCCCAATTCAGAAATCGGCGTATCGTAGACTCTATCGGGCCCAAATTCATCCAGCATCCCTTGGGATACTTTGTAAGCACCGTTGTATTCGGCTACTTCTTCACCCATCAAAAAGACATCTTTGTCTCTTCTCATTTCCTCGCTCATTGCTTCACGAAGGGCTTCTCTGAATTGTAGTTCTCTCATTTGATTGTTGGCAAATTTTGGGTGGTAAAAATAGAAAGGAATTACCCAAAAGCAAAGTGAGAAAATCTAATGATCGAGCTTTTATCCCAAGTAAATAGTCTTGGTATTCACAAACTCCAAAATTCCATTTTTGCCAAGTTCTCGCCCGTAACCGGATTTTTTCACACCGCCAAATGGCAAGTAGGGGTTTGAAGCCACCATAGAATTAATAAACATAGCACCAGTTTCCACCTTCAGGGCAACTTGCTTAGCCAAATCCTGGTCTTGAGACCATACTGAGCCTCCCAATCCAAATTTACTGTCATTGGCCAAGGCTACGGCTTCTTCTTCATCACGTACTTTGAAAAGAGAGAAGACCGGTCCGAAAAGTTCCTCATTGGCAGCAGGGCTATCTGGCGGTATTTCAGTGAGTACTGTGGGCTTAAAAAAAGCAGAACCCTGCTTTGGTTTGCTTCCTCCAATCAAAACTTTGGCACCCATTTGCAGGGACCTTTCAATTTGATCAAAAAGCTCATGGGCCAAATCAGGCCTTGCCATGCAGGCAAAGTCAGAGTCTAAATCAAAGGG
>CAZLUY010000172.1:0-4742 GCA_964562785.1 uncultured Limnohabitans sp.
AGTTATCCCTACAAAGAAGCCAAAGACTGGGGAGCGGTGGGTTGGATTAAGCCGATTATTGATATTATGATGTCTGCAAATTCCCAAACCGTCCATTATCATTTGCAGCAGATCTATGGCACTCTCAGCAAAAAGGATGAGAAAGATTACCACCGATTAGAACCGAAAGTAGTCACCGCCGACAATCAAATGGATAATGCTTCCGTAGAAAACTTAATCAGGTTGAAAGAGGATGCGTTGACCTACGTCTCTGATAAAAAAGTGGATCAGGAATTAGATGCAATCGTGGATAAACTGATTGAATATCAGGATTAGTCCTAAGCCGAATTTTTTATACAGGCCTATTCGCTTTTTCGGAAATACTCCACCGTTTTATTCAGGGCTTCTTCACCAGAGTATTTAGGAATAAACCCAAAATCTCTTTTGGCCTTATCACTTGTAAAGGTGTAGTCCGTACAGGTGTAGTTGACTGCAAATCGACTGAACTTAAGATTTACTCTGGTAATTGGTCGTACCAGCCAGGCACCAAACTCACTCATGGCAGCTATGGGAAGGGCAAACCATTTTGGTAGCCAGAAATTGCCAGGCCAGATTTTGTAGCCCGCTTCTTTGACGATTCGGTCAAAGAAGTCGAAGAAATTGACCGCCTCACCATCAGTGATAAAGTAGATCTGCCCGGCAACTTTTTCATTCCCTTCCAGTAATTCCTTGCCCGCCAATAAATGTGACCAGGCCATATTACGAACATAAATGTGCTGACAAATAGATTTCCCATCCCCAAGTCTTGTATAAAATCCACTATTCGACATCTCCACCAATGGTGGAATATGATAGGGGTCGCGCTCACCAAAAATACTTGCTGGGCGGAGTACACAGGTCATGAGATCATCACCATTTGCCGCGATGATCGCTTTTTCTGCAAGCGTTTTACTCTTGCAATAACTAGTAGCTGATTCTGCCGGGTAAGGCTGACTTTCGTCAATATCAATCAAATTTGTCCCAGTATAAACTGCATCGAGAGAGCTGGTTAGGATCAAATTTTTGACTCCAGTTTTTTTACAGGCTTCAATTACATTTTCCGTTCCCCCAACATTTACACCGAGTACCTCGGACTCATCCTTGGCACCCCAATCAATTACTGCTGCGCTATGGATGACCAGGTCAACCCCTTCAAAGGCTTTCTCTAACTCATCCATCTTTCGCACATCACCCTGGATAAAATTCAGTTTAGGATCAGAAATTTCATTTTGAGAAACCAAATCAAAATTCCGAATCTCCTTGGCTTGAATAGGTGCATCCTCCGCTAAAAATTCCTCGAGAAGTGCCAGGCCTAAAAATCCGGACCCTCCAGTGATTAATACAACAGGTTCTTTTGCTTGGGATACATTACTTGCCATTATTTTTTATCTTCTGGATTTATAAATTGCTAAACATGAATAAAGAAATATACTTGATTCGAGGTACGAATGAAGAGAGCTACGAAAATTTTTCTAAGCGAATGCTTGATTTAGGCCAGGAAGCTGTAGCCGATTCACAAACCTCTCAAGTGAAAGTCACCCACACTATTGAAAAACCTCCAGGCATTTCCATCATTCCATTCCAAAAGAAAAAGATAGCTGCAATTTCTGTCACCTATGGAGATGACACTGGAAATAAGATTTCAGATACTGAGGGAAGAATGGGGGTCTATGATGTGGATGAAGCTATTCCTGTGGGATATGACAAAACCTGGGCAGATGGATCTCCAACTCCTGGCATCTGTCTTTTTACCATCTTCAAGCAAAGAAAAGACATCCCCTATGAGACCTTTCTGGACCGATGGCACAATAGCCATACTCCACTTTCTTTAGAAATTCATCCACTTTGGAATTACAATAGAAATGTTGCTCGACCTAAGGAAAATACTAACTCTGAAGATTGGGATGGAATAGTGGAGGAGCAATTTAGAACTAAGAGTGAACTGCTTAACCCAATCAAGTTTTTTGGCAATCCCTTGATCATGCCTTATCGAATGTGGCAGGTATATTCTGACACCAAGAGCTTTCTGGATTATGGCACCATTGAGACTTATTTCGCAACAGAATACATCCTGAAAAGCTGATTCATGCAAAAAGTACTGTTTCTCTTTTTATCTGTTCTCAAGAAAATCCAGCAATTCACTTATTCCATTCGAGGAAAGACTGAGTCTGATATTCAGGAAGAGCGAATCCTCTCTGGCAAGGCTTGGGATGACTATTGCGATCAGCTAAAACTTGCTGGAGCTACCCTAGCCTATCCGGGCACACCGCAAGATGCTTTCAACAAAGCCGAGGGAATCCGATACCTTACCCGATTGACCAGAGCAGGATTGGAAGCCTATGTTGAATTCGGAGATCCTGAGTTCCCTGTTTTCCGAAGGATGGTTCATGAGACCGTAAAACTAGGGGCAGACAATCCGGATAATTACTATTTCAATGCCCAGATCAATGGCAAAAATGAATATCGAATAACCGGAAAAAGAAACACTATAGATTACATAGGTTTCTTCACTCAGAATGGAAGTTATGGCACAACTGGTGGCTTGGCACCATGTGGTGTTTTGCAAGGGCCAGATCTTAAGGTGCGGGATGATGATAGTTTTGAGGTAATTCTTAGCAAGGAACCTCGAGGAGAGAATTGGTTGAAAATCGAAGAAGATTCGAGTCTTGTAATGGTCAGACAGACCTTTCTTGACCGACATGCCGAAGTTCCTGCGGAAATAGCCATAGAAAACCTTTCGGGCAAAACCTATCCCGATCCAATCACTCCCCAGCAAATCGAATCAGGGTTGAAAATGGCGGGAATGTTTGTTGCAGGTGCCCCCCTTTTATTTGCCCGCTGGGCAAAAGGGTTTCAAAAGCATCCAAATCAATTGCCTCAATTCGATCCGGAAGTCTCGAATGCAGCAGGTGGTGATGCAGACATCATCTACTATCATAGCTACTGGAAGCTGGCTGAAAATGAGTGTTTGCAAATCACTGTAAGGCCGCCAAAATGCGATACCTGGAACTTCCAGTTGAACAATTACTGGATGGAATCCCTGGACTACAGATATTTCTCGGTTTGTATCAATATGGGTTCAGCAGTTCCTGAGCCAGATGGCAGTATCAAGGTCATTGTTTCTCATCAGGATGTTGATCACCCAAACAGATTGGATACTTGTGGACATTTTGAAGGAACTATGTGCTGGCGTTGGTACCGGATTGCCGAAGGAGAGGAACCCATCGAACCAACTTGTAAGGTTATTTCCATTAACGATCTATGAAAAAGGGAACGGAGATTCACGCCAGGGATTTTAAAAAAAGGCCTGCCTGGTTCAATGGAATAAATGCTCTGTGGGGAGCTACTTATGCAGCTGGAACGGAGGTTAAAATTGACACGGATTTACTGATTGGGTCAGCAAGAAAACAAACCAATTTAAATGATCTGGGAAAGGATTTTTGGGAAGAACCTCTCGATCGATTGGTAAAATCAATAAACGACGAAGCGAGATTACACCCTATAGGTAGATTTATCACCAAAAAGCGATTAGAGAATCTTCTGTGTGTAAGACTTAGAGCCGAGGATCATTTTAAAAGACATCCGGAAATTCTAGAGCAAGAGCTTTATCCTGTGAGCATGATAATCGGATTGCAGCGCACTGGAACAACCAAGTTGCAGCGCCTACTAGCTTCTGATCCTGATTACAGGGCATTGATGAGTTGGGAGGCATTGAATCCTGCTCCCATAAAGGGTGACGAGAAGACTGGAAAGAATAGAATCAAGTTTGCCAAAATGAGCGAAAATGCTTTGAAATACATGTCGCCTAGGTTCTTTGCAATTCACCCAGTCGAGCATCTGGCTCCAGAAGAGGATATTTTATTGTTGGATACCACTTTTCTGAGTACTACGGCCGAGGCAACTATGCATGTGCCCAACTATTCGGATTGGCTGGAAAAAACTGATCAGCATATGGCCTATGCCTATGCAACCAAACTTCTGAAGCTTTTGCAATGGCAAAGACCGGGAAAACAATGGGTGCTGAAATCGCCTCATCATTTAGAATTTATTCAGGAAATCAAGGATGAACTTGGTAATGTTTCCTTCATATGGACACATAGAAATGTGCAGGAATGTATTCCTTCATTCCTAAGCATGGTAGCCTCCGCCAGAAGTATGTTTAGTGATGCCGTGACCAAAAAGTCCGTGGCAGATCACTGGGTGAGGAAAATCGGATATATGCTGGATAAGGCGACCGAGTCCCGAACCAAACATGGCAATGAATCAGATTTCCTTGACATAGATTTCAATAACCTGGTCAGCGATAGTATGACAGAAATGCAAAGGATCTATAACCATACGGATATGGAACTTTCGGAAGAAAAAAGACAGATCATCGCAGCCAATGAAAAGCTTAATCCTCCCGGAAAATACGGGAAGCATATTTATAGCCATGCGGAGCTTGATGTTACTAAGGAATCAATCGATCAGGCGAGCAAAAACTATCAGACATTTTACAATAACCTAAAGAATGGAAGGCAACAACCAGTACAATAACCCTTTTAAAGCTACCCTCACAGGAATTACCAATTTATTCAAGTCCAAGGAGCGTGTGGGCGAACTGAAGGAAAGTGATCGCCTGGATGGAAAGAAAGTCCTGATCACCGGCTCCAGCTCTGGACTTGGTCTGGCTTCCGCAAAACAGCTTGCTGCTTTAGGTGCAGAGGTAATTATGGCTGTGAGAA
>CAZLUY010000173.1:0-4869 GCA_964562785.1 uncultured Limnohabitans sp.
ATCACCTTGCATAGGTGTATCCACTACTCCTGGCGCCACACTTAAAATCCTTGTTTCAGGTGAAGCTTCCTTCGCCAAAACTTCACTCAACATCGCCAATGCTGATTTACTTGTGCAATATCCCGACAGACCGGATTCGGCCCT
The DNA here is from genome assembly GCA_964562785.1 of uncultured Limnohabitans sp. Taxonomy (GTDB): domain Bacteria; phylum Bacteroidota; class Bacteroidia; order Cytophagales; family Cyclobacteriaceae; genus Algoriphagus. Next base: position 145 of record CAZLUY010000173.1, read on the forward strand.
ATAGGCTAAACCCGAACTGATATTACAAATGATCTTTTGAACTGATTCACTCGCAAATCGACTCAAGAGTTCTTTTATCAAAATTGCCGGAGCGAGGTAATTCAATGAATGCATTTTGAGCATGGTCTCTGAAGAGATCTCCTCGACAGGCTTAATATCTCCTATCCAGGCTGCATTATTAATCAATAAGATTTCTTCGAATTCTCCTTCCGGGAAAACCTGATCTAAACTTGATTGGAGCAAAGTCAAATCTGAGAGGTCAAGGGATATCTCTTTAAGATTAGGATGAGAAACACCAGAGGATTTTCTTGACAGCCCAATTACCTGATATTCCTTATTCAGTAATTCACTCAGGATAGCTTTCCCCAGCCCCTGGCTATGACCAGTAAGAATGGCAAGGCTACTCATCAGAGAATATATTGAGACAGGTCTCTATTCTTCACCAAAGTGGAAAGCCTCTCAGCCACCATTTCTTTTGTAACCATAATCTTAGAATTAGGCTCAATGGTATCTGGCACCTCGAATAGAAAATCATTCAGCAAATGACTCATAACAGTATGTAGCCTTCTTGCCCCTATATTCTCAACCTCCTGATTGATCAAAAATGCCAATCGAGCAATTTCCTCGATCGCCTCATCATTGAACTCAAGTGAAACTTCTTCAGCCCCAAATAGAGCCTCGTACTGCTTGGTTAAGGCGTTCTTTGGTTCTCTAAGAATTCTACTGAAATCCTCCTGAGTCAGGCTTTGCAACTCGACGCGTATTGGAAATCTACCCTGAAGTTCAGGGATCAGGTCTGATGGTTTAGCCACGTGAAATGCTCCAGCGGCGATAAAAAGAATATGATCTGTATTTACTACTCCATACTTTGTATTTACTGCCGATCCCTCTACAATAGGAAGAAGATCTCTCTGTACACCTTCTCGGCTGACATCAGGTCCGCCACCACCTTTTCCTGATTTGGAAGCAATTTTATCCACCTCATCAATAAAGATGATTCCATTATTCTCAGCAAGCTTAACGGCTTCCTCTTTTACCTCATCGAAATCAATAAGCTTAGACATTTCCTCTTCCAAAAGGATTTTCCGGGCTTCGGAGATCGGAATCTTTCTCTTCTTAGATTTCTTAGGCATCATGTTAGATAGCATATCCTGCAAACCTTGCATGCTTGCATCATCCATCATTCCATTACCAATCATTCCAATGCCCGTCGGTGCAGAAGCTTTCACACTCACTTCAATCTTCCGATCATCCAACTCTCCTTTCTGAAGTTTCTCTCTGAAACGCTCTCGAGTTCTCTCATTCAACTCATCATCATTACTTGGCTCATCTGCCCCTACTTCAATGGTTTGATTTGAACGTGTGAATCCCGCACTTTTAACCGGAGGAATCAGTATGTCAAGGATAGCCTCTTCCACAGCAGTCGCTGCTTTTTCTTTCACTTCCTCATTCTTCACCTCTCTTACTAAGGCAATGGATTGCTCCATTAGGTCACGAACCATGCTTTCCACATCTCTTCCTACGTAACCTACTTCGGTGAATTTTGAAGCCTCCACCTTAGTGAAAGGTGCATTAGCAACCTTCGCGAGTCTTCGTGCAATCTCAGTCTTACCGACACCGGTACTACCAATCATTAAAATATTGTTCGGAACAATGTCCTTTTGAATCTCCGAAGTCACCATAAGCCGACGGATCCGATTCCTCAGAGCAATCGCAACATTCCTTTTCGCATCAGCCTGACCGATAATGTATTTATCCAGCTCGGCAACGATCTGCTTTGGTGTTAATGATATTATCTTACTCATATTCTGTAGTAGTTAAAATTCTCTTTTTTGATTAAAACTGGTGCTTACGCCAAATAGATTCGAGCCACCAGCTACATTATAAAATGCTCTCGAATAAGAGAGCTCAAACCTCTTTACCCGAAAAGCAAAACCTGCCGAAAACCCAGCTGCACCTGCCCCATTACTTCCTTCAAATTGCTTTCGGACAAGTTGGTTATAGCCGACGAACAGATTGAAGTTTTCAGAGGGAAGTATCTCAGCTGCCCAAACCATTTTTTCAAAAGCCGAATTGCCTGACTCTTCTGTTGCATCAGGAATCTGCTCAATATTATTCAGGTTTCTTAATGTCCATGAAAATCGAATCGGCATGTATTTAGGCTTAAAACTTATGCCCAACCTCACATCCTGTGGTAACCTTAGCTCCTGATCTGGAAGATAGGCACCCATGGTAAAACCTACATTCCTGACCGTAAGCCCTGCTCGGAGATCCTCTGATGGATGTTGATACATCACTCCAAAGTCAAAAGCCATGGCATAAGCCTGATAGCTATCCAGTAAAGAACCCAGGAACTTAATACTTGCTCCATAGGTGAAAATACCTTTGGTCCTTGCATAGCTGGATTGAAGATTAAATTCCTGCGCAGAAAAATCTCCAGTCCCGATTCCAAACTGATCAAAGCCCTCAAACTTGCCGTAAGAAACAAATTGCAAACCGACGGCAAGCTGGCCTCCAAAATTCGGAGTCCATTGATAACCTGCTGTTCCCCAATTTATCCCTCCAGGAAAATTCAGGTAGTGGAAACTTAATCTCTTCTCATTTTCCGCAGTTAGACTTGCAGGATTTTGAAGAAAAAACAGAACGTCAGATTGATTAGTGAGATTTACTCCTCCTAATCCTGACAATCTGGTAAAACTGGGTTGTTCAATGTATTGAAAAGCCAACTGTCTGGATTGACCCAGACTTACCCAAATGGGCAACATCAACAATATCCCAATGATACCCGCTTTACGCACCCGCTTGGTTTTCGACTGAAAAACTAAACTTCATAGGCCTGTCGACCTTGGAGTTCAGAAGTGCTATATCCAGAACCTCATCCACTCGCTTTACAAAATGGAACTTGATTCCTTTGATGTAACTCTCATCGATCTCGTCGATATCTCTTTTGTTCTTATAGCAGAGAATAATCTCTTTGATACCCGCACGTTTTGCGGCTAAAATCTTCTCCTTAATTCCTCCAACTGGCATTACCTTTCCGATAAGGCTGATCTCACCCGTCATAGCAACTTTTGCCTTGACTTTTCTCTGAGAATAAACAGAAGCCATGGCAGTTACCATCGTGATTCCGGCAGATGGACCATCCTTTGGAACCGCACCGGCAGGTACATGCACATGCAAGTCATATTGCTCAAATACTCGGTGATCTATTCCGAATTCTTCAGCTCTTGATTTTAAATAAGAGAGGGCCGTCATGGCAGATTCCTTCATTACATCTCCTAATTGGCCAGAAAGGGTCAACTTCCCTTTTCCTCTGCTCAGGCTAGTTTCAATGAATAGAATTTCTCCGCCTACGCTAGTCCAGGCCAGTCCTGTAACTACGCCAGCCGTAGAGTTATCTTCATAGCTCTCCCTGTCGAAAATCTCTGATCCAAGGATATCCCGGATAGCTTCAGGAGTAATCTTCGGATTGAACTCTTCTTCCATGGCGATAGACTTTGCCACATTTCTGATGACTTTACCAATTGCTCTTTCGAGATTCCTCACGCCTGATTCTCTGGTATAATCAGTAATTAGCTTGACCAAAGCAGATTTATCAAATCGGATATCTTTGGCCTTTAAACCATGCTCCTTTCTTTGCTTGGGAACGAGATGTCTCTTTGCAATTTCAACCTTCTCCTCCTGCGTATATCCTGTTACTTCAATGATTTCCATCCTATCCCTAAGCGCAGGCTGAATGGTATCGAGTGAATTTGCGGTAGCAATGAAGAGTACCTTACTCAAGTCATATTCGACTTCCAGGTAGTTATCCAGGAAAGTGCTATTCTGCTCAGGGTCCAAAACTTCGAGAAACGCCGAGCTTGGATCTCCGCGAAAATCAGAGCTGAGTTTATCAATCTCATCCAATACAAAAACTGGATTCGAGATCTTCACCTTTTTCATACTCTGGATTAACTTTCCAGGCATGGCCCCCACATAGGTCTTTCTATGACCGCGGATTTCCGCCTCATCATGAAGACCACCCAACGACATTCGGATATACTTTCTTCCCAATGCCTCTGCAATAGACTTACCCAATGAGGTTTTACCTACTCCGGGAGGTCCATAAAGACAAAGGATAGGTCCTTTCAAATCATTCTTAAGCTTTAAAACAGCCAGGTATTCTATGATTCTCTCCTTAACCTTATCCAGACCAAAGTGATCATTATCCAAAATCTTTTTGGCTCTTTGCAGATCGAAATTATCCTGAGTGAATTCATTCCAAGGTAAGTCAACCATTGTCTCTGCATAATTCAGAGCAATAGGGTACTCAGCTGCCTGCTGATTGATGCGCAGGATTTTATCGAGCTCCTTATTGAAATGCTTCTTGACTTCCTCTGGCCAGTTCTTTCCTTCCCCTCTTTTTCTCAGCATCTCCACTTCCTGCTCTGGGCCTTCCTCACCTAACTCGGTTTGAAGCACCTTCATTTGCTGACGCAAGAAGTAATCTCTTTGCTGCTGGTCAATATCCGTATGCACCTTCTTCTGGATCTCAGATTTAAGTTCCAGCATCTGGATATCCTTCAGCATCAATTCTAAAAGAATCGTCGCGCGATCCACTCCGTCATTGATCTCAAGTAATTTCTGCTTTGACTCAACTGGAGCATTTACATTTGAAGAAAGGAAATGCGTAAGGAAGGCAGTGTTATCAATATTATCCAAGGCAACCTGAGCTTCCTGAGGAAT
>CAZLUY010000174.1:0-10210 GCA_964562785.1 uncultured Limnohabitans sp.
ATTCAAGCCACGGGAAATTCTCTCGTGGCTTTTTTTTTATCTTGAGTCATGGCTGAAAAACTAATTGAGCTTGAAGAATTTCTTTCCTTGAGAAAGTCTCATCCCCTACTGGATGCTCGAAGTGAAAAGGAATTTGCTCAAAGCCATATTCCGGGGTCACATAACCTTCCAATTTTGGATAATGAGGAAAGGGAAGTTGTAGGAACACTGTACAAGCAAGAAGGCAATCAAGCAGCCGTTTTAAAGGGCTTCGGACTGGTTGGTCCCAGATTTCATGAGATCCAAAAGAAAGCGCTTGAAGAATATCCTGACAAAAGCATTCTAATTTATTGCTGGCGAGGCGGCATGAGAAGCCAGATCCTTTCCTGGCTTCTGGGAATGGTAGGCTTTAAGGTCTACAGGTTAAAAGGTGGTTATAAAAACTACCGCAGTCGGACTTTTGAGATGGTAAGAGCCAATTGGAATCTACTGGTTTTAGCTGGTAGAACAGGAACCGGAAAAACCAGACTTCTTAAAGAACTGACTAAGTCAGGAGAGCAAATTATCGACTTAGAAGGGTTGGCTAATCATAAAGGCTCAAGTTTTGGTGGAATTGGTCAAGACCCTCAACCCAGTGTAGAACAGTTTGAGAATCTTCTAGCCGAGAAACTCGGGAAACTCAATCCAGATAAATTAATCTGGGTGGAAAATGAAAGTCGAAGAATCGGAAGGGTGATTTTACCAGATCAACTTTATCATCAAATGCTGGAGGCCCCGTTAGTTTCCATTGAAAAATCTCGTGCTGAGCGTATCGAATTGATAAAAGAAGAATACGGAGATCTGGCCAATCAAGAGCTAGTGGAAGCAGTTATTAGATTAGAGAAAAAACTCGGCGGACTCCGAACCAAAGAAATTGTATCCGCTATCAGAAACAATGAACAGGAAAAGTGGATTGAAATGACCTTGGGCTATTATGATAAAGCTTATGACTATGATCTAGAAAACCATTCCACAAAGTATACTTTCGAACTAGACCTAAGCGGAAAACCAACACCAGAAGCGATTAACGAACTACGCTATGTTAGAGAAAAATTTGAACGAACCCTCTCCTGATAAACTAACCCAATGGAGTACCGGATCTGGCTGTGGATGTAAAATTGCTCCAGCTGTCTTAAACGAAATTCTATCTTCTAGTGGATCCTTTGATCAGAAGGACCCAAATCTTCTAATTGGGAATTCAGGAAAAGATGATGCTGCAGTATATCAAGTGTCACCGGAAATCGCCATGATCAATACGGTTGATTTCTTCACTCCGATAGTCGACGATCCATATGACTTTGGAAGGATTTCATCAGCCAATGCAATTTCGGATATCTACGCCATGGGAGGAAAGCCACTATTTGCAAATGCAATTTTAAGCTGGCCAACAGATAAACTTGCACCTTCTCTCGCTGCAAAAGTCATGAAAGGAGCGAAAGAAATATGTAAGGAAGCTGGAATTGAATTGGCAGGAGGACATAGCATAGCAGCCAAGGATCCAATCTTTGGTCTTTCAGTAAGTGGATCCGTACATCCTCAGAAGATCAAATCCAATAAGGGAGCAAAACCTGGTGACTATATTTTCCTGACTAAAGCTCTCGGCGTTGGAGTATTTGCCACAGCATTAAAAAGAGGAAGTATTTCTGAGGAGCATTATCAGCTAATGGTAGAAACTTCTTGTCAATTGAATTCAATAGGTGGTAAGCTGAGTGATTTTGAGGGTGTACATGCGATGACCGATGTGACTGGATTTGGTGTCTTAGGACATCTTTTGGAGATATGTGAAAGCTCTGCAATTTCTGCTCAGCTTACGATTAAATCGCTCCCCCTTCTGGATGGGGTTCAATCTTATATTGATCAATTCATTTTCCCAGATAACACTTATAGAAATTGGAATGCTTTCAGTCCTAAAACCGATGGGGTTCAAGGAATGGATTTGGTCAAACTATGCGACCCTCAGACCTCCGGAGGACTACTTATTGCAGTTGACAAAGAGGCTAAAGAAGATTTTGAGCAGTTTATGGAGAATTCAAACCAATCCGTATGGAAGATTGGTGAGTTTATTGAAACTCAGGAAAAAACAGTAATTGTCTCCAATGAATAAAATCAAATACCTGCTCACCTCTCTCTTCACATTTCTCCTTATGACTGCAAGTACTCATCAAGGCTTTTCTCAATCACAGGACAATATCCAAAGTGAACTTGTTATTATAAACGTCGAGACCGGAGAGGAAAAAACTATACTTAAAGAAAACCGGCATTTTGAAGCTCCGAATTGGTCAAGAGATGGAGAATATCTACTTATCAACGCGGATGGCTTTCTGGAAAAGATTAGTCTGGATGGAGAAAATTTGGGTAAACTATTCCCCAATCAAGTATCCAGAGCCAATAACGACCATGGTTTGTCATTTGATGGAAAGACATTGGTCTTCAGCAAGAATGAGGAAGGGCTTAGCTCAAGAATTTATATTATTCCCTTGAAAGGGGGTGAACCCAGATTAGTCACTCCAAATTATCCAAGTTATTGGCACGGCATCAGTCCAGATGGAAAGACATTGGTTTATTGCGCAGAACGAAATGACTCCTGGGATATTTACGCCATACCAACAGCTGGAGGAGATGAAGTCCGCTTGACAGAAGCAGAAGGGTTAGACGATGGACCAGAGTACTCCTATGATGGAAAATGGATCTATTTCAATTCACATCGAACTGGTTTAATGGAAATCTATCGGATGAGACCGGATGGATCAGAAGTTGAGCAGTTAACCGATGACCAACTAGATAATTGGTTCCCCCACCCTTCTCCGGATAACCGATCAGTTGTCATGATTTCTTATATCCAGGATCAAGGCGGATCTCATCCCTTCGGAAGAGATGTCAAACTTCGTTTACTGGATGTTGAGAGTCGAGAGATAAGAGATTTGACTCCCGTCTTCTTTGGTGGTCAAGGGACAATCAATGTGCACTCCTGGTCACCCGACGGGAAATGGATTGCATTTGTACGCTACGCAAGGAATTAGTCCAGGATTTTAATCTTTACGCTTCTGTAATAGATTACACTCTCGGGATCGTGGGCTTGAAGTGCAATTGTTCCTGAGCTAAGCTTCTTTGTGCCGAGGTCACCAGATCTCATATCAACCTCATTAAAGGCATTGATCAAAGTTTCATTCACATAGACTTTGATGTTGCTTCCATCCACCACAATATGTTCGGTATACCATTCTCCATCCTCTACGTAAGTCTCTCTGACATCTTGGAAAGAGTATACAGAACCCGTTTTTCTCCAATCAGAATGACTTTGATTAACCTGGATTTCATAACCCACAGCAGGCCATCCACTTTCCTGATATTCTGTATGAATGAAAATTCCAGAGTTTGCCTTAGGCATTGTCTTCAATTCTACCTTCAGTTCAAAATTCTTGAAATCTGCCCCAGCTACATCCCCGATGTAAAAGGCATGCGCTCTTGGGCCATCTACCTTAATCATACCATCCTCCACAGAAAAGGAAGTAGGGTTTTCAGATAACTTCCATCCATTCAGATTCTTCCCATTAAAAAGCTCTATCCATTCTCCATCTTGTGCGAAAGAGAAAGTGGTGATTAAAAACAAAAAGAGAATTGAGCTGAGTTTTTTCATAAGGCTTAAGAGTTTATCGAATTAAAAAGTAAGCGTTTTTTAAAGAAGCTCCGAGTGGCTTTACACAAAAAAGGCTCTGAATAATTTCAGAGCCTTAAATTTTTATATGAAAAGAATCTTAAAGATCGATTCCCATAAATGACATAAATGCAATACCCATAAGACCGGTAAGGAGCATGGTGATGCCAAGACCCTTTAGGCCATCTGGAACATTTGAATATTTCAGCTTCTCACGAATAGCAGCAAGTGCAACGATTGCTAGGAAGAACCCAGTTCCTGATCCAAATCCATAAACTGCAGACTCAGCAAGCGTATAATCTCTCTGAGCCATAAAAAGAGATCCACCTAGGATCGCACAGTTTACCGCGATCAAAGGAAGGAAGATACCAAGTGCACCGTATAAGGCAGGAGCAAATTTCTCTACTACCATTTCTACAAGCTGTACCATCGCAGCGATAATGGCGATAAACATGATAAATCGAAGGAACGATAGATCAACCTCTGCAAGGCTTGCAGTAACCCAGGTTAATGCACCTTCTTTTAGTACATATTCGTTAAGCAACCAGTTAACTGGAACTGTTACTGTCAATACAAAGATTACAGCAGCACCCAAACCAAGGGCAGTACTTACTTTTTTCGATACCGCCAGGAAGGAACACATTCCCAGGAAGTAAGCGAAAACCATGTTGTCAACAAAAATTGACCGAATTCCTAAATTGAATAAATCCATTTCTTTCTGAGATTTAGTGTTCTACGTAACCAGTTTTTGTTCTCTGTACCCAGATGATCAATCCAAGGATGATGAAAGCTCCCACAGGAGAAACCATCAAACCATTGGTAGCAAGACTAAAGTCATCACCAAATAGACCAGATACGTAATCGTATACAGGGATTCCGAATACAGCACCAGAACCAAGCAGCTCTCTAAAGAAGGCTACGGCAAGGATGATCCATGAATAACCCAAGGCAGATCCAAATCCATCAAGGATGGAGTCATAAGGCTTATTTCCCAAAGCGAAGGCCTCTAGGCGACCCATCACAATACAGTTTGTAATGATCAGACCGACGAAAACAGAAAGCTCTTTGTACATATCGTAAGCAAAGGCTTTCAATACCTCATTCACCAAGGTTACAAGAGTTGCAACTACCGCCAATTGAACGATAATTCTTACTCTAGTAGGAATGGTGTTTCTCAATAGTGAGATGGTAAGGTTTGCCATTACAATTACGAATACCACAGAGATAGCCATTACTAAAGTTGGCTTCATCTGAGTAGTTACCGCAAGAGCAGAACAAATTCCAAGGACCTGTATGGTGATCGGATTATCATCCACAAGAGGATCCGAAATCAATTTCTTCCGACGCTTCGACAGCAGGGCCTCAGCCGGCTTTTTCTCTAATACTTTTTCAGCAGTTTCAGCACTCATATTCTTTCGTGTTGATTTAAATTAAAAAGCGGCCGCTACCGCTGTAGAAGATTTCTTTGATTCGATATAAGCCGAATAGGCTCCAAGGTAATTTTCCAACATGGCATTGACACCGTTAGCCGTAATGGTAGCACCAGACATACCATCTACCATGTGAGGATTGCTAGAGTAATCCTTACCTTCTCCTTTTTGCATAGCAACAGAAACCAAGTTTCCAGAACCATCAAAAATCTCTTTTCCCTGATATCTGGCTTGAACGCCTGGCTCGGTTATTCTTGCACCAAGACCTGGAGTCTCACCGACGTGAGAAAGAGTAATACCACCAATAGTATTCATATCAGTGTCAAGAGCAAGGAAACCTGAGATGGCATCCCAAAGACCTGCACCATATACCGGGAAGATGTAAGATTCAATAGCCGACTCATCGCCTTCAGCATGGAAAATAAAGACCGGATAAAGTCTCTCTTCTTTAGCCATCTTATAGTTTTTCTCGATGTTGACATCAGCAGCGATAACGGCAGCACCATCTTTCTCTGATACTTCAGCCCCATTGATATCAACTACGATTCCTGAAATTCTAGCTGCATAGAATGCATTGATTTCTTCTGGTGTCATTGCAGCGATTTCATCACCTGAAATCACAGCACCTAAAATCTGCTTCTTCTTATCCAATGCTTCTGCTTCCCTTTGAAGAGGTCCGAGAACTTGAGAAGTTCCGGATAAAAGCAGACCAAGAACAACGGTCAAAATGACCGAAAATGTAATAATGTAGGCGTTAGACTGTTGCACGTTGTAACCTCCTTGTTTTGTTAGCTTTAACTACGTAATAATCAATAAGCGGAGCGAACACATTCATGAACAAGACCGCTAGCATAATTCCTTCTGGATATGCTGGATTAGTAACCCTAATGATTACTGTAAGCATACCTATCAACAAACCATAAATCCATTTACCGACCTCTGTCTGTGCTGCTGAAACTGGGTCAGTAGCCATAAATACAATACCGAATGCAATTCCACCCATTACCCAGTGGTACTGAGGAGGCATCGCCATAAATTCGTTTGCCGCAAAAAGATTCATCACTAGTCCCATCAAATAGGCACCAGCAAAACCTGAAACGATAATTTTCCAGCTTGCTACGCCTGTACCGATAAGAATCAAAGCACCAACCAATGCCATTAGAGTGGAAGTCTCACCGATTGAACCGGGGATCCATCCAATGAACATATTCATGAAGCTGAACATGTCAGACCCAAGAACTGTGTTATGACTTGCCAGTGCCTCTGGAACAGCCACACCGTCAATACCCGCATTGTATGCTACAGCTAAGGCAGTAGCTCCGGAAAATCCGTCAACAGCTACTTTATCACCTAGGTAAGTCCAAACCTGATCTCCAGAAATCTGAGCAGGATATGCAAAATAAAGGAATGCTCTAGCCGTCATTGCGACATTAAGAATATTCATCCCAGTTCCACCAAACACCTCTTTTGCAATAACAACAGCAAACACTGTTGCGAGAGCTACCTGCCATAACGGAGTAGTAGCTGGAACTACAAGAGGAATAAGCATTCCAGTCACCAGGAAGCCTTCGTTGATTGGGTGCTTTCTGATAACCGCAAATGCTGCTTCAACAGCTCCCCCTGCTGCATAAGCAACAAGAACAATAGGAAGCACAAGCTGTACCCCTATCCAAAGCTTATCAGCAAAATTCTCCCAAAGACCAGCTGTTTCACCAACAGCAAGCATATGCATATGCCCTGTATTATAAATACCGAATAACAAACATGGAATCATGGCCACAACTACTGTGATCATCATTCGCTTCAAGTCAATGGCATCTTTTACCTGAGCCCCTTTTATACCTGTGGTATGATTTGGGCTAAACAGGAAAGTCTCTCCTGCCTCAAAAGCGTAATAAAACTTTTCAAGCTTACCCCCTTTTTCAAAAAGAGGTTTCTGCTTGTCCATTAAATCTCTTAGGAATTTCATATGGATTAACTGTATTGAATTAAATCTAAACCTTTTCTAACCAGCTCCTGAACAGGGTGCTTGGATACATCTACAAACTCACATAGAGCCAAATCTTCTTCTACTACCTCATAAATACCTAACTCCTCCATTTCATCGAAGTCTTCAGCCATGATCGCTTTCAAAAGGTATACAGGCAGAATATCCATCGGCGTCACGGACTCAAAAACACCTGTCTGTACAAAAGCTCTTTCTTCTCCTCTTCCGTTAGAGTCTAACACATACTCTTTCTTAGGATTCAGAAAGGATAATAAGCCTAATGCTCTGTGATAACTCAACTTTGAAGTGGTAGGCTTTGCCCAACCTAAAAACTCATAATAATCTCCTTCAGGAATTACTGTAAATTGGTTATGGTAGAATCCAAGAAATCCTTCAAGACCAATTTTTTCACCAGTAAGAACATTGCCCGAGATCACTCTAACATGACCAGAGCTCAAATTCCCTTTTACAAAGGAAGAAGCGCATGCCCCTGCCATAGTTTTTACATATCCTGTTTTGGTCAATTCAGAACCCGTAACAGCAATGACTTTGGTTGCGTCATATACTCCACCAAGAACAAATCTACCAATCTGTGCTACGCCTGCTGGGTTCACGGTCCAAACGATTTCACCTTTATTGATTGGGTCAATATGATGAATCTGAACACCTACATTTCCGGCTGGGTGTGGGCCAGAAACTTTATTCATTTGAACATTTTGAAGACCTGCAAATACATCAGGAGTATTCTTGCTTCCGTCCACAGTTAGATGAACTTTACCTGCTGTTAATTTTGCTAAAGCATTTATTCCAGCTTGTAATTCGGCTGACTGACCCTGGAGTGTAAACCCGTAATCCGGTGCTAAAGGGTGTGAATCGAATCCAGAAATAAAGATCGCCTTCGGAGTATCCTCTGGATTGGCCACAATTCCATACGGTCTTTGAACGATATTTGGCCAAACACCGCTAGCCGCTAAAGCAGTAGCTATTTCTTCTCTGCTCGCAGAATCAATATCAACGGTATCAAGCTTTTCAGCTTCGTTCTTACCATCAGATTTGATTACAATTTCAAGGAGCTTTCTTCTTTCGCCTCTTTTCACATCGACTACCTCACCAGAAACAGGAGAAGCATATTTGACTTGATCCATGGCCTTGTCGAACAAAATTGGAGTTCCAGCTTTAACTGTATCTCCCACGTTCACAAGTACTTTTGGTCTTTGGATACCGATGAAATCGGTAGGCTTAATTGCAAAGGTTTCAGGGGTAGGAAGTTCCAAAAATTCAGCTCCGGCTTTCCCGGCCAAATTTATGTCGAAACCCTTCTTAAGCTTCACTACTTTTGACATATCTGTTTATAGTAAACTTTGTGCTTTTGAAAAACGCCCCAAATCTAATAAATAACCTTTGATTTAGGGCGTATCTCATATAATATGTTTGAACTTTTTAGGCATTAACTTTCAGTTCATCATACGGTGCTAGGCAGGCATTAAATCCTCTTCTAAACTTTCTACTTTTTGTTTCACCTGCTCCATTAACCAGCGAGGTGTTGAGGTGGCTCCGCAGATACCTACTTTGTCACCTGGCTGTAACCAATCAAGGTTTATCTCGCCCTCATTTTCAATGAAGTAGCTTCTTGGATTTTGACTTAGGCATACTTGGTGAAGCGCCTTACCGTTTGAGCTTTTCTTCCCTGAGACAAAAAGAACAACATCATTTTCCTGAGAAAATTTAATTAGCTGAGGTTCACGATTCGATACCTGACGGCAAATGGAATCATTGGAGTTGAAATCTAATTTGCTCAACTCCCCTTTTTCAGCTTTGATCCGCTCTTCAATTTTCGCGGATAAGGCATAAAATCCTTTGGTACTTTTTGTGGTCTGGCTGAATAAGGTAACCGGCCTAGAAAAATCTATTTTCTCGAGATCTTCATCCTCCATTACCACAATCGCTTTTTCAAGTGTTTGGCCGGTAAGGCCTATAACCTCTGCATGACCTTTTTTACCGTAAATAACGATCTGGCCGTTTTCTCTCTCCATTTTATCAAATGCAGATTTCACACGGTGCTGAAGCTTAAGCACAACAGGACAGGACGCATCGATTAATTCAATATTATTTTCGATAGCCATCTTATAGGTCTCAGGTGGTTCACCGTGAGCTCTTATTAACACTTTGCAATCTCGCAATTCACTAAGCTGCTCTCGGTCAATAATCACAAGGCCCTTTTCTCTCAGTCTTTTGACTTCCATGGCATTGTGCACTATATCTCCAAGACAATAGAGTTGATTACTATTTTCCATCTCATCTTCCGCCATCTTTATGGCGAATTCTACCCCGAAACAATAGCCGGAATTGGCATCAATTGTTACTTGCATAGCTCTCTTCTTTTTCTATTCTATCTTTTGCCAGATCCACTACCCTCTGAACCTGCTCTTCAAACCTTAAATTACTGGTATCTATCTCAACTGCATCTTCTACCTTGATCAAAGGACTTTCAGATCTCGTAGAATCCTTCTTATCCCGTTCAGCTAAATTAGCCTTTATCTCCTCAAAAGAAACAACACCTCCCTTTTCTGAAAGTTCCGCCATTCTCCTTCTTGCTCTGGTATCCAAATCAGCTGTCATGAACAGCTTTAATTCAGCCTTCGGAAATACTACAGATCCTATATCTCTCCCATCCATCACCACTCCTTTGGCATCACCCAACTCTCGTTGGCGCCTAACCATAAATTTACGAATCTGTCCAATTGCCGCAACCTCACTCACACGTGAAGAAACTTCCATTTTGCGGATCTCCTGCTCTATATTTTGACCGTTCAAAAATGTTTCCTGAAGACCAGATTGGGGATTATTCCTAAACTCTAATTGGAAATTGGAAAGGGATTCTTCGATCTGAGAAGAATCGTTTAGATCAAATGGATGCCGGAGATAATGATAAGTCATCGCTCGGTACATAGCACCGGAATCCAAATAAGTATAGCCTAGAATCCTAGCAACTTCTTTAGCCGTGGAACTCTTTCCGCAACCCGACTGCCCATCCACTGCAATGACGATTTTTCCCATGTAAAATGTCTCTTTTCAGGACGTTTTAAATTCGTTGCAAATATAGTAGTTTTAATCCAATTG
>CAZLUY010000175.1:0-11417 GCA_964562785.1 uncultured Limnohabitans sp.
TCAAAGTTGATTCAATGGCAGGTGTATCGAATCTTGGTGATCCAGCACTTCTTCTTGGGAGATGTTGAAGTTCCTGAAGTAGGCTTTTCAGCTCATTCGGTTCAAAATCCCCAGAAATGAAAATTTCCAAATCAGCCCATAAAGATTCTGAATAGTACTTTTCTAATTGATCTCTTGAGATTTGATTCACCTGGTTCTCTGAAGGGTCAAATCCAAAAGGATGCCCCCCTCCAAAAAGAGCACTTCGAAACAATTGGTTTGCTCGACTTGAGGTCTTTTCTTTTTCGATTTTCAGAGAAATGATTTTTTGCCTCTTCTTCTTTTCAAGAGAATCCTCTGGGAAAATAGCCCTCTCAAACAAGCTCAGGAATAGCGGGATGATCTTTTGATAGTTCTTTTTGGTACTCAATAGCTTGAGACCTTCATGTGTAAAGGAGCTGACTGGGACGATCTCTGAAGCATAAAAATCTAGAAAATCTGCAATTTCTTTCGCATGCTGCTCATTAGTGCCTTCCAGCAGCATTTGAATCGTCATTCCTGGGATAAGTTGCTTTTCCTGATTTAGGTTCTTTCTGCCGGATTTGCCGATTATTTCAATCTTGACAGCATCGATTTTGGGTGTGCGGAAGAAATAAACAGGAATATTCCCACCTACTGAATGCGTGATTGGTTCTGGTAAGGTGAGCTGTGTGGGGATTCTGATTTTCGGTGCTATTGACCGATCCAGAGTCATCTTAGTTAGGGATAGTGTACATGAGACTGAAGCGAAGTGTCTCAGCTAATGGGTGATTTTGAGTCTGCGGTACTAAATAAGAGAAATCTAGGCCGATTCTCTTAAGGTCTACTCCAGCGCCCATAGTGAAATATCTTCTTCCACCTTTATTCGGGTTTTCATAGAAATAGCCAGCCCTTAATGCGAATTTATCGTCATAAGAATACTCCGTACCAAAGGAAATCATAATCTCTTGAAGCTCTTCTGTGAATCCTCCTGGAGCATCAGCAAATGAGCCGAACATTCCGCTCAAAAGAGGTCTGTTAGGATCTTTTCCTGAGGCAATGATTAGGTTACCTTCTTCGTCTGTTGCCAATGTTCCATCCTCGTTTGTTTCATAAATAGGAGGTGTTGGAACCAAAAGTTTATTGAAGTCAATCGAGAAGGTTAGTGAATTATACTCATCTAAATTGATTAGATAGGAAGTACCAAATCGAAGATTTGTAGGGATGTAATCCAAATCATCAGCACTATTATAAGTGATCTTAGGACCGATATTAGAGATGTTTACACCCCAAGACCACATACCATCCTTATTTCCAGAATATGTTCTTTTTTGATAGTAGAGGCCTACATCAGTTCCAACGCTTATTCCTGGTTTGCTCTCAGCTCCTCCAACTGAGGAAATGTTACCGGATAAATTGGAATGAATGAATCTGGCTGAAATACCTAAACCAAACTTATCAGAGAGTTTTCTGGAATAAGTACCACCAATGGCTATGTCTCGTGGATTGAATTCTCCAAGTTCATTTCCGAGCTCATCTGTTAGCTGAATGTCGCCCATGTTGAAATACCTCAGGTCGACGCCTACTGCAGAAAATTCGTCAATTTTGAAGTAGCCGGTTAGATAGCTAAGAGACATGTCATTCACTAACTTTCCTAACCATGGAGAATAGGAAAGGGAAAAGCTCATTTGATCTTCTACGAAGGCAAGTTTACCAGAATTCCAATGAGCACTATTTGCATCAGGAGAAGTAGCTACACCCACGTCTCCCATACCTGAATGTCTGCTATCTGGCGCAAAATTCAGAAAGGGTACAGCAGTAGTAATCACTCTTCGATCAGGATCCTGACCAGAGATGATTGTACTATTCTGCGCGAATGTAGTAAAGGATCCTATCGACAGTAAGGTCAATAGAAGGGTGCTTCCTTTAATAAATGCCTTAAGCTTCATTCAATAACGATTTTTCCGCTCACTGATGCTTGTGAATTATCAGTCTCTGATGATAGCGTTAATTTGTAAATATAAGTTCCTTTTGCTGGATATTTGGTTTGGTCCTGCAAAAATATCCATTTGATACCTTCTATGATACTACCGACGCCCACTAAACGTTGAGAGTCAGAAAATAGTATACCACCCATAATATTATAAACTGATAGTTGTATAACCAGGTTTTGATCTGGCCTGTTATGGGTAATTCTGAAATTTGTTTCTTCGCTTGCAGGATTAGGATAGACCAAGTGATCCAATATTTGTATATGATTACTCCCAATTACTTCGATGGTTTGATTAAATGAGGAGAAATTGCCCAAATTGTCCCACGCACGAATTATTAGCGTATTTATACCTTCTTTTAATCCGGTGATTGAGGTCAATACAACACCCTCTCGATAATCACCATTAAGCGCAAGAAACTGCTCATTTAAGATTAAAGGCGCTTCATCATTAACCTGAATCTGAAGTTCCTGTCCAGGTGAAAAAGGAGAAACATTGATCCCGCTTTCATCCTTTAAATTCAAATCAAGAATAATCTGTGTTGAAGGAAAGACTAGACTTTCCCCTGATTTGCCTTCGAATAGTGCTTGAATAAGCGGGCCCTCTTGGTCCTGAGGCGGGTCTACTGATCCACCAATTACTGGAGCTTTACCACCAAATGCTTCAAGGCTTTCATCATGATTTTTACCAAAAAGTCGTAATCCACCTTCTCCAAAATCATAATTAATATTATAACTAATAAAGACCTTGGCTGAAAGCTCTCCAGCTGTAATTGGCCCAGACCCCCTAAAAAGAACAGCCTTTTCTTCCATGAATTCGAATGGATTACTTTCATCTCCAATCGTGGTGGAACTAGTGGGTTTGTCTCTAAGGTCAATCGTAAATTCTCCGTTATAATTAACCTGTAGTGCGCCTGTTAACGGATCGATGACCTCTGCGATAATTTCAATTTCATTAAATGCTGATAGCGTATCAGTTTCTTCTGAGGTGTTCAGATCCTTAATCGAACTGATTTCAAGTGCTAATTCTGGGTCTGCCAAACGCATGCTTGGATCTCCAATCAATGAAAAATTCCGATTGAGAGCACCATTAAGACTATTATTCTTAGTGTTCTTGAAGATTGATCCCAAGTCTTGACTTCTCAGACCTTCCTTTTTAAAGACTTCTTCAATGAAAGCTGCATTCAATTTGAAATTCACACTACTAAAAACAGGTCTTCCGGTCGTTAATAATCCTATTGCTCCCTTATTCTTTGCTGCCAACAACTCCTCTGCAGCCGAGCGGACAAAAGGACTGTCATGTCTTCCAAATTCGCAGGTCGCGGTAACCCATAGAGCGAGTCGCTCCTGTTCGCCCCAATCCCTTAAATCCTCAATTTTGAATACCTCTTCCGCTGTGAGAGTGGTTTCATTTCCGTGTCCTATATAATTAAGGAGCAAAGTGCCTCGGTCCAAAGTCTCTTTCAAGGCATCACGAGCATCGGGAGACTCTTGATTACTTCCGGTACTAAATTGAGGATAACGATCCAAATAAAGCTTGTCCTGAAAGTAACTGCGATGATTTGAATAGAGGTAGCTACTATGGGCCTCTGCATCTCTGACATGAATATTATTGTCGGCATCATCTACGAAAAAGGCTAAGGTTCTCTTCCAATCTCCAGGAGATAGGTTAGTCTCATAATTAATAATCTTGTTGACCACATTCTCGGCTTCGGAACTATTTATCACCGGAATTCTTCCAACTCCAATCTGCATGAGCTCATCTCCTTCGTTACTCTCTTCCCAATTTCCCTGACCGAATTCTATCAAGGCGAAAAAATCGTCTGAACTAAATGTGCTTAAAGGGTTTAGACTTTCTCGGCTTGAATAGGTAGGGATCAGGTTTGGGCGCCCCCCAAGCCGCTCTTTCGAATCGAAAGTACCTTTGCCAAAGAATAGTACATTCTTAAGCCTCCCTGATTGATATCGCCCAGCGATGAAATTTCGGATTCCGTTTACATCACGGTTGCCATAACTGCTTATTTGCAACACCTGATCAATATCTATCACTTCCACACTGAGACCCAGCTCAGTTTTGTGTTGGGCAAGTTGATTAGCCCAAAATTCAAAATCTTTATGTGCAATAATTAATAGCTCCGATCCTGTACCCGTTCGATCTTGAATTGTAATAGGATTGCCTATTTCGAGTTTTTCTACCGAGGTTTTATCAAACACCACCAACTTGTTGGAGTTGATTTCAGCTTGATTCTCAAAACTCAGTTGGACAGGTTTGAAGAAATTCTGAATATCCCAAATCTCCAGATCTTGCTCTGTTGAAACTGATATTGAATTTTGACTCTCGGAATAAAAGACCCCTGAGGGCAATTCAAGACTGGAATAAGGAACTCCAATCGTCAGGTACTCTACGTACCCTGAGGAATTTGGAACCGATGCAGTATATCCGATTTCTATATTAGCAATAGAGTTGCCATTGGGTTTGAAATAGGTTTTAAAATCCTGTGTATTGCCTTTGATACCATAAGTCGCATCCGGGATTTTGTCGATTACATATGAGTCCAAGGTTTCGGAATCTATCCCAATTTCCAAAGTAGAAACTTGTAAGGACTGTGCCATCAGGGCTCCGCTCAAAATCCATGAATTTTCAGAGCTGGAACTAAGCTCAAAAGGGATGCTCAGTCGATTTCCAGAGAAAATTGGGTCGCTATACCAAACTCTACCGGAGTTAAGGATATTGGTCCTGTCTTCTCTGAAGGTTTTAAAACCATAAAGAGTCGAATTTTGAGCTGGCACCGTTGGTAACACAATCTCGGTGATTCTGGATGGGCTTTGAGATACACCTAAATAGTATTGTAAGTCGTCGCTCCCCAAATGGAATATCGGATTCCAATTTTCCCCGTCCCATTCCATTCTTGTAGGACCAGAAAGAAAGAAATATAGATTCCCATCTTCTTCCTTAATTGGGATCTCATGCATTCTCAGGTCCTCTTCTGCAAGAGTCTGGGGGAGCTGGCCAGGATAACCAAATAGTGCGACCGTTTCAGGGGAGATATCCATCCTTTCAAGTTCTGAAGCATCAATCTGATAAACTCCTTCTTCGCTGACTTGAATGGGGTAAAGTGATTCTTGAGCATAGGTGATCTGAGAAAAGCAAAGCAATGCTATCACAACTATCCAACCTCTCCACTTCCGAATCATTTTACTGATGTGCGATTTTCAACAATAGATAGGCAGAAGTAAGCAAGGATAATTATAGGGATTCCCGCCAAGCCTAACCAAACAGCTAGACCTATTCCAAGTCCTATCAGTAAGTATCTATATACATTATCCTTCAGTGAAAAGTTTTTAAACTTTAAAGCGATAAGCGGAATTTCCGCCACTAGTAAAATGGATAGAATGATTGAAAGTCCTGCAATGAAAAAAGGAGATTCGAGCCATCCGGCTAATAGGGGCCAAGTCTCTGAAAGAAATGGCAAGGTGGTGACCAAAAGTGCATTTGCAGGAGTGGGCAAACCGATAAATCGATCACTTTGTCGTGGGTCTAAATTGAACTTAGCCAAGCGATAGGCTGAAAACATCGGGATTAATAGACCAAAGTATTTAGCCCATTCTGTATCGACAGCCAAAGTATAAATTACCATCCCCGGGAGCAGACCGAATGAGACCATGTCAGCCAAGGAGTCTAATTGTTTTCCAAGTTCTCCCTGAACCTTTAGAAGCCTTGCGGCGAAGCCATCTAGAAAATCAAAAAACGCCGAAATAAGAACAAAATAAGCCCCATAGATAGGCTCTCCATCCAGGACCACAATAATACCGAGGGCGCCTGTGGCAAGGTTTAAAAGGGTTAGCGTATTAGGAATATGCTTGATCATATTCAATAGAGAGCTTGTTTACCTACGAATGGGTTATACTCCTTTTCAAAAGCCACTTGAGTATGTGTGCCATGTCCGGGATGCAAAATGGTTTCATCTGGAAGGGTGAAAAGCTCTTCTTTTATTTTTTTCAAAAGTAATTCATGATCTCCTCCAGGTAAATCTGTTCTTCCGATACTTCTCCGGAAGAGGGTATCACCACAAATTGCTTGATTCGATTCTTTATCATAGAATACCACGTGTCCGGGAGCATGCCCAGGTACGAAAATCACCTTAAGCTTGCCTGTGCCTACCTTAATTTCCTGACCCTCTTCAAGGAAATGGTCATTTACGCTTGATTGATATTTGGTGAAACCGTAGCTTGGGGCATATACCTCTACCGATTTCAAAACGGGCATCTCGTTTTGATGAATCCATAGCTCTAAGCCATATTTATCTTTTGCCCATTGATTGCCAAGAACATGATCCACATGGCAATGGGTGTTAAGGAGGTGAGTCAGTTCAATATGTTGCGCTTGAAGAAATTTGTCCAATTCCCGTTCTTCCTCAGGTTCATAGCATCCTGGGTCGATTAAAACTCCTTCTCCGTGCTCATCATAAACGATATAGGTGTTCTCTTCAAATGGATTGAAGGTGAAGGACTTGATTTTTAGCATATGAATTAACTCCTGAGTGTGGGCAAATTAACCAATAATAGATTTTATTTGAGGATGAAAGTTGATTTTTTGGTTGTTGGCCATGGCTTAGCAGGAAGCATTTTGTCTTATCGCTTGAAGCAAGCTGGCAAGAAAGTCTTGATTCTAGATCAACCATCAAAAAACCAATCAAGTCGTGTTGCAGCCGGATTGTATAACCCTATTACTGGTAGAAAGCTGGTTAAGACATGGATGGCAGATTACCTTTTTCCCGAAATCAAACCTTTATATAAAGCGCTCGAATTAGAGACAGGTAGGCAATTTCTGAGAGAGACGCAGATCTATCGTCCTTTTCTTTCCATTGAGCAGCAAAACGAATGGATGGGGAAAAGTGCAGAGCCTACTTTTCAGCCGTATATCGAGGAATTGCATCAGAAGAGTATCCACTCGGGCATTAAAGATCCCTATGGTGGAGTGATGCTCAAAAACTGTGGCTGGCTGGCCATTGTAGATTTTCTCAAGGCAATGGAGCTATATCATGGAGAGGATTTATTGAAGGAAGAATTTGATGAGGATCTTCTTGAAAGAAAGGCTAATGGTTGGTCGTACAAAAATTTGGACTTTGAAGCTCTGATTTTTTGTTCTGGTCTGGGAGCTATGAAATCACGGTTTTTTGATTGGTTGCCATTTGCCCCTGTTAAAGGTGAGATTTTGGAGCTCAAGCAGAACTATGAACCTGATTTTATTGTCAATCGAGGGGTCTTTAGGGTAAGTCTTGGGAACAATCTTTTTAGGGTGGGTTCCACTTATACTAAACATGATCTTGATTTAGGCCCTACCGAGGAAGGGAAAAATGAACTAATTAGAAGATTGAGTGATTTAATTTCGGAGTCTGCAGAAGAGCTTATCTCCCATAAATATGGGATCAGGCCTGCTACAAAGGATCGAAAACCGTTTATCGGTAAACATCCTGCGGAGGAAGGCGTTTATTCCTTTAATGGATTTGGGGCGAAAGGTGTATCTTTAATCCCCTATTTTAGCAAAGTGATGAGTCAGCATCTTTTAGAAGGAGGTAAGCTAGAGAAGGAAGTAGACGTGGCTCGTTATTTTAATTATATTTAAACAAATCAACTAGATCGCATGCGCGAAAAGTACCTACATCTTTTCTTCCTTGCTGGTTTTTTGCTCTTACCCTTTATCACCCAAGCCCAATTCGATCAGGATCGTTTTGGAAAGAATAGAGTGCAGCATAAGGAGTTCGATTGGTATTTTTACTCTTCTAATAATTTCGAAGTTTATTACTACGACAGAGGAGGAGCAAATGCCAAAATGGCCATAGAATATCTGGAGAGTGAATTTGATAGATTGACTCAAATGATTGGTTATGTGGCCTACACCAAGCCTAAGATTTTCATTTATAATTCTCCGGAGGAATTGGTGCAGTCTAACCTGAACCTTAATAAGGATGAATTTACCGAAGACGGACAGACGACCTTTACTCGATTAATTGCGGAGGTAGCCTACAAGGGTAGGGTAGATCTTTTTAAAGAAGATATCATTTACGCGACCTCAAAGGTGATTATTGAGGAGATGCTATATGGATCTTCGGTAGCTGATGCTTTCCAGGCAAATCTGATAAATAATTTCCCTGAATGGTACTTGGATGGGGTGGCGCTTTATCTGGCTAAAGGATGGAGTAGAAATATGGATGATTATGCTCGTCATTATTTTGCCGAGATTGAGAATCCAAAGCTTTTGAAGCTTAAGCAAAGGGAGGCCGAACTAGTAGGACAATCTGTTTGGAATTACATAGCTGAGCGATATGGCCGAAGGTATATTTCGAGTATACTGAACCTTTCGAGAATTAATAGAAATGAGGAGAATAGTATTGCAAATACTGTGGGTTTAGATTTCGAAACCTTTAAAAAGCAGTGGAGAGAATACTACACGAATATCAATGAACAGGTATTTAATACCTTCCAGACTGTAGATGATAGCAAGGCTGTTGTCACTACATGGCCCAGAGTAATTGGTGCGATTAGCGATGTGGAGTTTAGTCCAGATGGTCTCAATCTGGCTTATGTGGTTAATAATGGCGGTAAGTTCCAGGTGATTGTTAGGGACCTGCAGAACGGAGATGAAACCACAATTTATCGTGGAGGTTCGGTTTATGAAGATCAAAGGCCTAATTATCTCTCACCGGTGATCGCATGGCGTGATTCAGCCAATCTTGCCATAGCATCCTTCAAAAGAGGATTCACCACATTACGCTTAAGATCAATTGATGGTACTTCCCAAGATAAAATTTTCCTTAGGAACATAACTCAAATCTTGAGTTTGGACTTCAATAGTACAGGTAGGAATATGGTCTTATCTGCTATTGCTAATGGTAAATCCGATATATATACATTAAATACTCGTGGGGCTGGAAAGAGACTGACTAATGATAGGTTTGATAATATTACACCTACTTTTCTGAATGATTCGACGATCATTTATAGTTCGAATTTCAAAGCATTACCAGATTCCATAACTGATAAAAATCTCAAACTGTCAGACCTTCCTGATACCTATAATCTATTCAGAATAGACGTTGGTGATAGTATTGTAACTACTCAGCTGACCAACATGAATAGTAAAAATATCAGGCCCAAAAGGGTTAATGCTGCCTCCATGATCTACATCAGTAATTTGAGTGGAATAAATAACCTGATGAGGTTAAGTGTGGGTACTAATGTATCCAATCAGATTTCCGCTTTCGATAGGAGTGTGGAGGTATTTGATGTGAGTGGTCGAATGAATAAAATTGCCTATTCAATACGAGATGGGCGTCAGAGCTACCTCATCGTGGAGGGCCTATCCACAAGCAATAAGTTTACGCCAAGTACTCCGAGAATTCAATTGGCACAAGCTAAAGATTTGAACGAGCGTATTGCGGCACGGAGAAGAATCGAGGAGCAACAAAAGCGTGCTGAGCAAAGAGAGGCAAATAGAGTTCTAGATTCAATTGCTGCAGCAAATCCACCACAAGTTCTAGAAGTAGATACGACTGCATCTCAGAATAAGAGCTCTTCTATCAATGTTGGAAGGTTAAGGTTTGAAAAGAATAAGGGGATTGATACAGATAATTACACTTTTGATTCCTTACCTAACCCTCAGCTTAGCAGAGAAAGTACAGCAGGAAGAAGTAATAAAATCAACCTTCTTGAATCATTTAGAAAGCAAAGCTTGAGAAAAAGAATTACGGGTCCGAGAGAAATGGAACCGCAATTCTTTACAAATAATATCAACACTCGATTTGTGGTCGATCCTTTGAGAGGGTTTGGCATTATGCTCACAGGCAAAATGACGGACTTGCTTGATAATCACTCTTTCTATGGTGGTTTAATGACCACATTAGATTTCAGATCAGGAGGGGATATATTCTTTGAGTATGAGTACTTGAAAAGCCGTCTGGACTATAAAGCCAGATTTGACAGAAGAACCATTGAAGTTTCTGAAGGTGATATAACATTCCAGAGGTACGCTTTGACAAAAGTTGAGCTTGGAGTTTCGTACCCATTAAATATCAATACCCGATTTACGGTAGCTCCTTTTGTGGCTAAAACTCAATATTTCAATCAAAACCCAGATTCCTTGATTCTAGGGAAGGACCCAGATCAAAATCGTTTTGATGTTAACTACATTGGTGGTAAGGCTGAATTGGTTTTTGATAAAACAGAGCAAATTGGACTTTACTCCCAATCAGGTTTCAAGGGGAAAGCTGGGTTTATGCATTATCAGGGACTTAATCACGGTGACCGGTCCTTCAGCAACTTCTATATGGATTTGAGGAATTATCAGAAAATCCATAAGAATATAATTCTTGCATCCAGACTTTACACTGGATCATTTATGGGGCAAAATCCACAAACCTATTTAGTAGGTGGAATGGACAACTGGCTATTTAATGAATTCTATAATCCACCTTCTAACCGGCCTGAGTCATCCCCGGTCCGAAATCCAACAGGGGTAGAAAATTCCAATATTCTCTTCGCTGATTTCGTCGATTTGCGTGGATATGATTATGATGAGATCCGCGGTAGAAATGTAATCACCTTTACTACTGAATTAAGAGTTCCTATTTTCTCCTATTTGACTCGAGGAAACATCACGTCTAATTTCATTCGAAACTTCCAATTGGTCGGATTCTACGATATTGGCTCTGCATGGAATGATGCTGCTCCTTGGGAACGCGTTAATGACCAGAATACTGAAATAATTGATACTGAAGGTTCACCATTCGAAATCACCCTAAATAACTTTAATAATCCTTGGCTGCAGAGCTATGGAATGGGCTTACGTACTGTACTTTTGAACTATTACGTGAAGTTCGATATGGCGAGACCAGTTAGAAATTATGAGCGTGAAGACTTTAGATTTTATGTGAGTCTTGGCTTCAATTTCTAAACTCAGCCAGAACCTTTTTATAACCCCAGATCTATGATAAAATCAATGACCGGCTTCGGTAATGCCGTTTTTGAGGATGAAAAGCGAGCTATTAATGTGGAAGTGAAAACCCTTAACTCAAAGTTTTTGGATTTTTCATTTCGAGGTCCCAGACAGTTTTCTGAGAAAGAGACCGAAATAAGAACATTGGTTCAATCAGTCCTGGAAAGGGGAAAAGTTAGCTTGACTTTGGATGTACAAACCAAAAGTAATGGAGAGCTTCCCATTACTATTGATGAAGAGTTATTCACTACTTTTTTTCAGAAGTTTTCTCAAATGTCACAAACGGTAGGAGGTAACGAAAGTGAAGTTTTTAAACTCGCTCTCCAGTCCCCAGGGGTCATGACAAATGTTTCTCCTAAGAATGAGGATAGTGAAGAAGAATGGAAATTAATCCTAGGCGTGATCAAAGAAGCTCTTAATTCTTGTGATAGCTTT